>NZ_JAMYPL010000022.1:0-126602 GCF_040320355.1 Mesorhizobium sp. M0715
GGGGGTCTGGTGTTGTGTTAAACCCCCACCCCCCCCCCCCACCCCCCATTACCCCCCGCGGCCCCCCCCCCGCCGCGGGGGGTTTAAAACCCCCCCGGGCCGGCCCATTGGCCCCCGGCCGCGTAACCGTTCGGTCGCTTAGGCCGCGAACGCTCTGACCCTGACGCCGCTTGCCTCAAGCCGTCTCCTGACATGCGCGGCGATGGCGACGGCAGCCGGCGTGTCGCTGTGGACGCAGATCGAATCGATCGGCGTCCGCAGCATCTGCCCGGAAAGCGTCTCGATGGCGCCTTGCTTGACCATTCGGACGACCCGTTCGGCTGCCCTCTCGGCGTCGTGGATGACAGCGCCTTCCAGCTTGCGCGAAACAAGGAAGCCTTCCTCCGTATAGGCGCGGTCGGCGAATATCTCGGACCTGACCGTCAGCCCAGCGTCGCGCGCGATCCTGTCCTGGAAGCCGAGCGCAATGACCAGGCAGATCAGGCCGGGATCGACGGCCTTGACCGCGCGCGTCACCGCTTCGGCGACGCCACGATCGGTCTGGGTAAGATTGCCTAGCGCGCCATGCGCCTTCACATAGTGGATCGGGTGGCCGGCATAGGCGGAAAGCGCCTGCGCCGCGCCGATCTGGTAGGCGACCAGCCTTTCGATCTCATCCATGGAATGCGGAATGATGCGGCGTCCGAACCCCCACAGATCGGCGAAGCTCGGATGCGCGCCAACGGCAACGCCCTTGTCGCGCGCCATCGAGAAGGTGGCAGCCATGATCTCGGGGTCGCCGGCATGAAAGCCGCAGGCGACATTGGCGGAACTGACGATGTCGAGGATCGCCGCATCGTCGCCGAGCCTGTAGGCTCCAAAACCCTCGCCCATGTCGGAATTGATATCGACCTGCAATCCTTGGGCCGCCATGGCGCTTTCCTCAGTGGTTCGAACCATCGCCTTTGCTTCACACCAGCTCGTAGAGCGGCGTGCCGTAGCCGACGACCGCTCCGTCCTCGATCAGCGCCGCGCCCAGCACGCCGTCTACCGGCGCGAGCACGGCCTTCAGGCATGGGCCGACCTGCAGGACGCCGACCGTCTCGCCCTTGCGAACCACCTGGCCAGGGTCGGCAACCGGCCGACCGGTCGTTGGATGATCGAGACGGAACACGCCGACGCCGGGCGCGCGCACGCCTTTGAAGACCGTTTCGGCCTTCGGGGCTTCGGCCGCGGGTGTCGAGGGAACAACGGATTGCATGTGCAGGCGCAACGAAAAGCCGGCCTCCGACACTTCGATCTCGCCGATGCCGGCGCTAACACACCAGCCGGCCAGCCTTTCGAGCTCCTCAACCGTCATCGCCGCCTCGTCCCTGGAGCAGACCGCCTTCAATGAGACGTTCAAGATGATGGATATCGAAGCCGCCGGCGGCAAAGCCGGGCTCCTCCATCAGGAGGCCGTGGAGCGGCGCGTTGGTGGCGATGCCGACAGCCTCCATCTCGCCCAGCGCGCCGCTCATGCGCCGGATCGCCTCGGCCCGCGTCGCGCCATGCGCCAGCAGCTTGGCCACCAGGGAATCGTAGTGCGGCGGCACGGTGTAACCGGAGTAGAGATGCGATTCGACGCGGATTCCCGGGCCGCCGGGCGGCGTCCAGCGCTCGACCCGGCCCGGATGCGGGCGAAAGCTGTAGGGATCTTCAGCGTTGATGCGGCATTCGACGGCGTGGCCCTGGATGCGGATGTCTTCCTGGCTGAACGACAGGGCTTCGCCCCGGGCGATGCGGATCTGCTCGCGCACGATATCGATGCCGGTGACAAGTTCCGTGACGGGATGCTCCACCTGCACGCGGGTGTTCATCTCGATGAAAGAGAAGCGCCCGTCCTCGTAGAGGAATTCGAACGTGCCCGCGCCTGTATAGCCGATGGTTAGGCATGCGTGGGCACACAGCTCGCCGATCTCGGCAATCGCCTCGCGGGCGATGCCGGGCGCCGGCGCCTCCTCAATGATCTTCTGGTGGCGGCGCTGCATGGAGCAATCCCGCTCGCCTAACCACACCGCCTTGCCATGCTTGTCCGCCAGAATCTGAATCTCGATATGGCGCGGGTGCTCAAGGAATTTCTCCAGATAGACTTGCGGGTTGCCGAAGGCCCGGTCCGCCTCTTTCACCGCCATCGAAACGGCTTCCAACAGAGCGCGCTGCTCGCGCACGATGCGCATGCCGCGCCCGCCGCCGCCGCCCGCCGCCTTGACGATGACCGGATAGCCGATGGCCTCGGCAATGGCGCGCACTGCCTGCTCGTCCTGCGGCAGCGCCCCCTCCGACCCTGCAACGCAGGGAACGCCGGCAGCGATCATCGTGCGCTTGGCGGAGACCTTGTCGCCCAAGGTGCGGATCGCCGCGGCCGACGGCCCGATGAAGGCGAGGCCGGCATTTTCGACGGCCTCGGCGAAGGCGGCGTTTTCCGAGAGGAAACCATAGCCCGGATGGATCGCGCCCGCGCCGGTGAGTTGCGCGGCCGCGATGATCTCGGCGATATTGAGATAGCTCTCCGTCGCCGCAGCCGGCCCGATGCAGATCGCCCTGTCCGCCAGCGCGACATGGCGAAGGCTCGCGTCGGCTTCCGAGTGCGCTGCCACCGTCTTCAATCCGAGATCGCGGCAGGCGCGCAGGATGCGCAGCGCGATTTCACCGCGGTTGGCGATAAGGACGGTGTCGAACATCGCCGCTAGCCCAAATCTTCGAGAACGAACAGCACATCGCCGGACTGCACGGCGGCATGGTCGTCCAACGCGATCTGGACGATCCGCCCAGCGCGATCGGATTCCACGACGTTGAACGTCTTCATGGCTTCGAGGACACCGACCTTCTGCCCTTCCACGACCACATCGCCAACCGAAGCGAGCGGCGGTTCGCCTTCGGTGCCGGAACGGTAGAACACGCCGGTCAGCGGCGCGCGGATCGAATGCCGCGCGATGGGCGGAGCTGTCGAAGCCGGATTTGTGAAGACGGCAGGGCCGGCGGCTGACCCCGACTGCGGCGAAGGCTGCGACGCGGATTGCGCCAGCACCCCCTGCCTGGACATGCGGATACGAACGCCATCGCGCTCGATCTCCAACTCGGCAATGGGCGAACGCGAGACAAATTCGATCAGCTTCTGGACGAAGTCGAGATCCATCGCCGGCCCTACCGCAGCGCTTCGACAGCCTCGGCGATACGCCCGATCGCTTTTTCGATCAGGTCCATCGACGTGGCTATGGAAATGCGGAAATGCGGCGACAGGCCGTAGGCAGAGCCCTGCACCACCGCGACCCGCGCCTGATCGAGCAGGTAAAGCGAGAAGTCGTCGTCGCTGCCGATAGGAGTGCCGTCCGGGCGGCGACGACCGATCAGGGCCGAGCAATTGGGATAGAGATAGAAGGCGCCCTCGGGCGTCCGGCAGGTGAGACCGGGAATCGCGCGCAGCAGATCCAAAGCGCGGTCGCGCCGTGCCTGGAATTCAAGCGCCCGAGGGCGAAGAAAGTCCTGAGGACCTTCCAGTGCGGCAATGGTCGCGGCCTGCGAGATGGACGACGGGTTGGACGTGCTTTGGCTCTGCACGGTCGCCATGGCGCGGATCAGCGGTTCCGGCCCGCCGGCATAGCCGATCCGCCAGCCGGTCATGGCATAGGCCTTCGACACCCCGTTCACTGTCAGCGTACGGTCCTTCAGCCTCGGCTCGACGCCGGCGATGGTATGGAAGGTTCGTCCATCGAACAGGATATGCTCGTAGATGTCGTCGGTCAGAACGTGCACATGCGGGTGATCGAGCAACACCCCCGCCAGCCCCGCAAGTTCGTCGCGGCTGTAGACGGCGCCTGTCGGGTTGGAAGGCGTGTTGAGCAGCAGCCATTTGGTGCGCCCGGTGATCGCGGCTCGCAGGGCTTGCGGTGTCAGTTTGAAGCCCTGCGGCTCCGTGCAGGGAACGACCACGGGCTTGCCTTCGCCGAGCAGGACGATGTCGGTGTAGGAAACCCAATAGGGCGCTGGGACAACCACCTCGTCGCCGGGGGCCAGCGTTGCCAGCAGGGCGTTGTAGATGATCTGCTTGGCGCCGCCCGCGACACTGATTTGCGAAGGCTTGTAATCGAGGCCGTTCTCGCGCCTGAATTTTCCGGCCACCGCCTTCTTCAGCGCGGCGGTGCCGTCGACCGCCGTATAGCGCGTCTCCCCCCTGCGCATCGCCTCGTAGGCCGCCTCGACGATGTGCGGTGGCGTTGGAAAATCCGGCTCGCCGGCGCTCAGGCTGATGACGTCGATGCCGGCCGAACGCATTTCGATTGCCCGCGCGGTGACCGCCATGCTGGGGCTTGGCTTGATGACGTCGAGACGGGGAGCGATGAGGCCCACGGGAAATCCTCGGCATGGCTGCCGCGACGTTGCCGGGCAGGTGATATCTGTTACAAATTGGATAATGTATTCTGTTTTTCACGTCAAACCTCTTTTTCTGCATCGAAGACCGGGTTATGTCTCGTTTTGGACGTGGACCGATAGAGGAAGATATCCAATCCTTGTCGCCGCGGATGATATTCGAGATAGGGAACGCGATTGGTATGGGCACAAACTATGATGTGGTGATCGTCGGCGGCGGCGTTGTCGGCAGCTCGATCGCCTACTTTCTGTCAGCCAATCCGGATTTCGATGGCAGGATCGCGGTGATCGAGCGGGACCCGTACTACACGGCGTCCTCGTCTTCCTTGTCGACCAGCGCCATCCGCCAGCAGTTCGGCACGGCGCCCAACATTGCCATGTCGAAGTTCAGCATCGACTTCCTGCGCCAGGTAAAGACGCGGCTTGCCATCGGCGACGAGTTGGCCGACATCGGCCTGCATGAGCCCGGCTACCTCGTGCTGGCGACACCCGAGCGGGCCGACGCGCAGCGTGCCAAGAACCGCGTTCAGCGCGGCATGGGCGTCGACGCCGAACTGATCGAGCAGGCCGATCTGGCGCGACGCTTCCCATGGCTCAACACGGACGATCTCGCCCTTGGCTCGCTCGGCCTTGGCAGCGAAGGCTGGTTCGACGGCCCCGGCCTGATGCAGGCATTCCGCCGCAAGGCACGCACGCAGGGCGTGGACTATCTTGCCGCGACCGTGACCGGACTGACCATGGCGTCTCCCGGCAAGGTTGGCGAAGTGGTTCTGGACAATGGCGACCGGCTTGCCGCCGGCACGGTGATCAACGCGGCCGGGCCATGGAGCGCGGGCATTGCCAGGATGGCCGGCGCCGACCTACCGGTCGTCCCGAGCAAGCGATGCGTCTTCGTCTTCGAAACACCGGCAAGGATCGAGAACTGCCCCTTCATCTTCGACACAAGCGGCCTCTGGCTGCGGCCGGAAGGTCAGCTCTTCCTGTGCGGTATTCCACCGGTACGCGAGAACGACCCGGACGATTTCGGCCTGGATGTGGACTACGACCTGTTCGACGAGTTGATCTGGCCAGCACTCGCCTATCGTGTGCCAGGCTTCGAACAATTGCGCATGCTGCGCGCCTGGGCGGGGCTCTACGAGTACAACACCTTCGACCACAGCGGCATCATCGGCCGGCATCCCGAGATCTCGAACTTCGTCCTGGCCACCGGCTTCAGCGGCCACGGCATGATGCACGCGGCGGCGACCGGGTCGGGCGTCAGCGACCTCATTGCCTACGGCGAGTACCGATCTGTCGACCTCTCGGCCTTCCGCTACGAACGGATCGCTGGCAATCAGCCTATCGAGGAACATGTCTACTGAAGCGAAACGGGCGACATGGCATCGCAGTGACAACGGTGCTATGCGTCCACTTCTTCAATCAAAACGGCGCCAGTCAACAAACACGGCGGCCGCCTCAGGCTGATTCATGCTCGTACAGAAGAAAACCATCTCGACCCAGGTCGCCGATGCCATCAGGCAGAAGATCCTGATCGGCGAATACGAGGCCAACTTTCAGCTGCGGCAGGAGCATCTGGCCACCGAGTTCGGCGTCAGCCGAATTCCGGTGCGAGAGGCGCTGCATCAGCTTCATTCGGAAGGCTTCGTCACGCTGGTTTCCCACAAGGGCGCCGTCGTTACCTCCATTTCCCTGGACGAGATTCTCGAGCTCTACGAATTGCGAGCCCGGATCGAAACATGGCTGCTAGCCCTGGCCATTCCAAGGATGACGGAGGCAGACCTCGCGCTGGCTCGCGAGCGCGCAAAGCAGCACCAGGAGCAGGGCAAGACCGGCGAGTACTCGAACCAGCTCAACTGGAACTTCCACGCCGCGCTCTACGCGCCGTCCGGCCGCAAGGCGACGATCGAACTGGTCGGGCGCATCTACCAGCAGCTGGAACGCTACACGCGCATGATGGTGACGCTCACCGAGATCCAGGCCCAGTCCGACCGCGACCACTGGCAGCTCATCGACCTGTGCGAAGCCAAGGATACGCTGCGCGCCGTCGGCCTTTTGGAAATGCATATCATCACCAGCGGCAAATTCCTGGTCGACCGGCTTCAGGAATTGCGGGGCAGCTGATCAGTCGCCCCGTCTCCTTGTCCAGCCCCAATCCTTCGCGCGAAGATCATTTGCCGGGCAGATTGGTCGCCCGGGTCAGCAGGATCACGCCTGCCTTGTCGGCTGTGTCGTAGTAGGTGAAGCCGGTGCGGTTTTCCCGGCGCCCGCGCATCAGCACGGCAAGTCCGTCGGTTTTCGCCTTGGTTTCGGCTGCGTCCGCATCACGAACCTCGAAGCCGATATGGAAGACACCTTCACCCTTGCTGTCGAGATGAATTCGCTGCGGTGAAGGATCGCCGTTCGGCTGGCACAGCTGCAGCTGAACGTTCGGCAAGTTGCAAATCCGATATTGCATCGCCTTGAAACCCTCGGGGCTTGGGACCTGCAGTTCTTCGTATTCGGCCAGCGGCGGATAGGGCTCCCATGGCCCGATGCCGATGGAGTCGTAGTAGGCCTGCGCCTTGTCGATATCGTGCACGACGATGCAGATGTGATGCAGCTTTTCGAAATTACCCATGTCACTCCCCATTCTTCTCACTCCTTGATCGGGACCGTATAGTTCAGAACGCGGCGCCCCCCGTCGGGGTAGATCGTCTCGCCGGTGATGTAGGAAGCGTCGTCGCTGGCCAGGAATGCCACGACCGAGGCGATCTCGGCTGCCGTGCCGAGGCGCCCGAGCGGTGTCCGCGAAAGAACCGCCCGTCTCATTTCCTCCGAATCGATGAATGTCCCGTCCATGACCATGTCCGTGGCGATGGTGCCCGGGCCGACACCGACCACACGGATGCCGTGGGTGGCGAAGGCGACGGCCGCGGTGCTGGTGACCTGGTTCATGCCGCCCTTGGAGATCGCGTAGGTGGCGACGCGCGGGTTGGCGAGGCCCGAATTGATCGACGACATGTTGATGATGACGCCGCCTCCACCCTGCGCGATCATCTGGCGGGCGGCCGCCTGGGTGCCCATGAACGCACCTTTCAGATTGACGGCGAGGACCCTGTCGTAATCCGCTTCGCTGATGTCGAGAAAGTCCTGGACCGGAGCGATGCCGGCATTGTTGACCATGATGTCGACACGGCCGAACTTCGCCACCGCCGCTGCAATCAGCCCATCGACCTGGTCCTTCTTGCTGACATCCGTAACGACCGCCAGGACGCTGTCGGTGGTGCCGATTTCAGCGGCACATTTTTTTAGCTCCACGGCATCGATGTCGCCGAGCACGAGCTTCGCGCCTTCGGCCAAAAAGCGTTCCGCGCAAGCGCGTCCGATGCCGCGCGCCGCGCCTGTGACAACAGCCACCTTGCCTGCCTGTCTCATGTCCAATCCTTCGATCATTTGTAAGTCGGCCACCGTCTCAAGGAGTATGGGCCGAGCTTGGCTACGGATGGGGATTCTCCCACCGAAGCCTAGCCTAGCGGATAACGAAGGGATTGGCGGTCTTGCCGGCGGTGTCTATCCACACCGTCTTGGTCTGCAGATAGGAATTGATGGCATCCTGCCCGCTTTCGCGCCCGATACCGCTCCTCTTGTAGCCGCCGAAGGGCGCCATGTAGGAGACGGCACGGTATGAATTGATCCAGACCATCCCCGCCTCCATTGCGGCCGCGCCGCGCAACGCCCGGCCCATGTCGCTGGTCCATATTCCTGCCGCCAGCCCGTAGGGGCTGTCATTGGCAATGGCGAAAGCCTCTTCCTCGTCGTCGAACGGAATGACCGAAAGGATCGGTCCGAACACCTCTTCGCGCGCGATCCGCATGGTGTTGTTCACGCCAGTGAAGATGGTGGGCTCGACGAACCAGCCCTCGGCCAATTCACCCGAGGCCGGCTTGCCGCCGCCCAGCACGCAAAGCGCACCCTCGCGGCGCGCGATGCCGAGATAGGACAGCACCTTCTCGCGCTGGGCTTGCGTGGTGATCGGCCCCACCTGCGTCTCTTGCAGCGCCGGATTGCCCAGTCGAGCGCTGGCCGCCAGCGTTATGACGCTCTCCACGAACCGGTCGTGGATTTTGCGATGCACCAGCAGCCGCGAACCCGCGATGCAGGTCTGGCCACTGGCGGCGAAGATGCCTGAGATCGCGCCGTTGACCGCGCCCTCGATATCGGCATCGTCGAAGACGATGTTGGCCGATTTGCCGCCGAGCTCCAGCGTGACGACTTTTAGCTGTTCGGCAGCCGCCCGATAGACCGCGATCCCGCCAGGCTCACCACCGGTGAAGGCGATCTTGGCGACGTCGGGATGAGAGACGAGTGGCGCGCCGACATCAAGCGGCATGCCGGTAACGGTGTTGACCACGCCGGGCGGGAAGCCTGCCCGCGCAAACAGTTTCACGAACTCCAGCGTCGAGGCCGAGGCGTGTTCCGACGGTTTGATGACGACAGTGTTGCCTGCCGCCAGCAGCGGCGCGAGCTTCCATGTCAGGAGCAAAAGCGGCGAATTCCAGGGCACGATCGCTGCAATGACACCCAGCGGCTCGTGGCGGGTGAAAGCGAACATGCCAGCCTTGTCGATCGGCAGCACCGACCCTTCGATCTTGTCGGCAAGACCGCCGAAATAGCGGAACCATTCCGGGATATAGCGCAGCTGTGCCGTCATTTCGGTGAGCAGCTTGCCATTGTCGCGCGTCTCGATGGCGGCAATGCGATCCGCGTTCTCCGCGATCAGCTCAGCCAGCCGCACGAGCAGCTTGCCGCGCGCGGTGGGCGTGATCCCGGCCCACTCCTTCGACCGGAAAGCAGCCTTGCCGGAGGCTACGGCGGCATCCACCTCGGCCTGTCCATCGCTCGGAATCAGCGCCCAGGGCCTGCCGGTGAACGGATCATGGCTCTCGAATGTATCGGCTGTCGATTGCAACCGACCGCCGACCGTGTTCTGGAAACTGACCAGCGCTATATCGGTCCTCAACAGGTGGCAAAGCCCAGATGGGCGCGAAAGCGGTTCTTGACCTCGACCGCGTCGCGCGGCGGCAGCGAGCGCGGCAGGTTCTCGGCGGTGATTTTCAGCACGAAAAGGCGCGGACCGTCGGCCGGATGCCGAAGCTCTTCACACAGCGTGTCGACCTCCTCCAGCGTACGCAGCTCGGCGGTCTTCGAAAAACCGCAAGCGGCCGCGACCTTGTCGAAACCAATGCCCTTGCCGGTATGGCTCGACTGCATGCCGGTCTCGCCGAAATGCTGGTTGTCGAGCACGATCAGGTCGAGATTTTTCGGCCGCGCCACCGAGATCGTCGCCAGCGAACCGAACGCCATGAGCTGTTCGCCATCTCCGGTGATCACCATGACCCGCTTGTCGGGCTGGGCCTGGGCAAGCCCCAGGCCGATCAGCGCAGCACCGCCCATGGCGCCCCACAGATAATAGTTGTCGTTGCGGTCACCGGCAGCATGCACGTCGTAGCTCGGCGAGCCGAGACCGGTCACGACCAGGGCGCCATCGCGGGCGTCGAGCAGCTTCTTCACCGCAACCCGGCGGTCCATCGTCGGTAAATTCATGTCGCTCACCACTTCTTCTTGCCGAGCAGCCGCTGCCCGATCAGCACGGCAATCTGCTGGTCGGCGTCGAAAGCCATCAAGGCTGCCTGCGCCACCGTCTCCACGAGATCGGGACCGGTCTCGGCGCGCAGCACCCTGAGGCCGATCGCCTTCAGCGAGGCCTCCGTCGCCTGCCCCATCGGCACCTGCCACGGATTGAACTCGGCCCACTCGCCTCGCATCGTCACCAGGACGAGCAGGGGAAAGCGCGCCTGCACGGGAAGCGACAGCATGTTGATGCAATTGCCGACGCCTGAGGATTGCATGAGCACGACGCTCCGCTTGCCGCCGAGCCAGGAGCCTGCGGCAATGGCGATGCCCTCCTCCTCCGTCGTCAGCACATTGGTGACAACCTCGGGATCCGTGCTGAAGCGCTCAATCAATGTGGTGTGGCCTGCGTCGGGCACGTAGGACATCTGGCTGATGCCGGCGGCCTTGAGCACGTCATAGACCTGATCCGGCCACTGCTTTTCAGACGCCGCCGGAGCGGCTGCAAGTGCTGCCGCTTGCGGATGTTTTGCTTCTATGCTCGCCGTCACCTTGGACCCCCGGGAATTTGGATTGGAACCAGGTTACCTCGGCTGTCCGATCTAATCTTCGTTCCTTTATTGTGATCAGATATAATGATATTCGATAGCTCATGGAGTTATCGCAGCTACGCACGCTCATCCACGTCGCCGAACTCGGCAGCCTCAGCAAGGCTGCCGACCGGCTGCACATCGCGCAGCCGGCACTCAGTCGGCAGGTACGCATGCTGGAGGAGGAATTGGGCTTTGCACTTTTCCTGCGCCACGGACGCGGCATGGTGCTGTCCGAGCAAGGCAAGGAGGTGCTGACACACGCCATGCGCGTGATGGCCGAGATTGACGAGATCCGCGCCACAGCCACGCCCGCCGACGCGCCGCTGACCGGCGAAGTGGCCATCGGCCTGCCACCCACCGTTGCGGACATTATTTCGATGCCGCTGGCTGCCGCCTTCGGCAAGGCCCACCCCAAGGCGAAACTCAGGCTTGTCAGCGCCTACACCGGCTATCTGCTGGACTGGATGCATCGGGGCGAAGTGGACGTCGCGGTGCTCTACGACCCGCGCATGGCGCGTTCACTGCGCTCGCGCCCGCTGCTTCTGGAAAACCTCTTCCTGATCGGACCGCCAGACGCGGGGTTTTCAACCGTGCGCGCCGTATCGTTCGCCTCACTCGCCGGCAAGCGCCTGCTGCTGCCCAGCATCAAGCATGGGCTGCGCATCATCGTCGAACACTGCGCCGCGGATGCCGGCATCACGCTCGATGTCGGCATCGAGGCGGACTCGTACTCAGCGCTGAAGGACCTGGTGCGCAACGGCCATGGCTGGACGATCCTGCCGCTCGCCCCTATCCATGCCGACGTGGCCGCGGGGCTGCTCACCGCCGCGCCGCTGATCGATCCGGTGCCCGTGCGCCGGCTGATCCTTGCCTACCCGGCGGACCGGCCTGCCTCGCGGCTGGCGCGGTTTGCCGGACAAGCGATCGAGGACATCGCCAAGGATCTTGTCGGGCGGGCCGTCTGGGTTGGCCAGCTTCTCGGTCCTCCGCCATAAGCATTTGAATTTCGTTATATCTGCTCACACCTGCCTTGCATTGCGGATAGGGCGTCGAGGCGCGATAGTGAGGCCTGCAGCAAGACGAAAAGCCGGACAAACCTCATGGAACACTACCAGGACATTCGGGATGCCGTCGCCAAGCTGTGCGCCCGCTTTCCCGGCGAATACTGGCGCGCACTCGACAGGGACATGACCTACCCCGGTGAATTCGTCGCAGCGTTGACGGAGGCTGGCTGGCTCTCGATCCTGATCCCGGAGGCCTATGGTGGCTCGGGCCTGCCGCTTTCGGCCGCCGCTGCCGTGCTGGAGGAAATCCAGCGCGCCGGCTGCAATGGCGGCGCCTGCCATGCGCAGATGTACACGATGGGCACGCTTCTTCGCCACGGCTCGGAAGCGCAGAAGCAGCGATACCTGCCGAAGATCGCCGCGGGAGAATTGCGCCTGCAAGCCTTTGGCGTCACGGAACCGACCAGCGGTACCGACACGGGTGCGCTCAAGACCACCGCGCGGCTCGATGGCGATCATTTCGTGGTCAAGGGCCAGAAAATCTGGACCAGCCGCGCCGAGCATTCTGATCTGATGCTGCTTCTGGCGCGGACCACGCCGCTGAAGGACGGCATGAAGAAGACCGACGGCCTCTCCGTCCTCATCGTCGACATGCGCGAAGCCGTTGGCAGCGGCCTCACCATCCGGCCGATCCGCACCATGATGAACCATGCCACCACCGAGGTTTTCTTCGACGATCTGCGCGTGCCCGCCGAAAACCTGGTCGGCGAAGAAGGAAAGGGCTTCCGCTACATTCTCTCTGGCATGAATGCCGAGCGTATCCTGATTGCCGCCGAATGCGTCGGCGATGCGAAATGGTTCATCGAAAGGGCGAGCACTTATGCCGGGGAAAGGCATGTGTTTGGCCGAGCGATCGGCCAGAACCAGGGCATCCAGTTTCCGATCGCCCGGGCCTACGCCAACATGCGGGCTGCCGAACTGATGGTGCGGGAGGCGCTGAACCTCTACGAGGCCGGCAAGAACCCCGGAGCCGAAGCGAACATGGCCAAGATGCTGGCGGCCGACGCTTCGAACGAGGCCGCCAATGTCTGCATCCAGACGCATGGCGGGTTCGGTTTCGCGGAAGAGTACGATGTGGAGCGCAAGTTCCGCGAGACACGGCTCTATCAGGTCGCGCCGATCTCGACCAACCTCATCCTGTCATACCTTTCCGAGCACGTGCTTGGACTGCCGCGTTCCTACTAGGAGTCGTCTGTGAACGTCCTCATCGTCTATGCCCACCCGGAAGCAAAATCCTTCAACGGCGCCATGAAGGATCTCGCCGTGGAAACCCTGACCCGCGCAGGCCACGACGTCGTCGTCAGCGACCTCTATGCGATGGGCTTCAATCCTGTCGCCGGGCCTGGCGACATATCAGGCGAGCGCAACGATCCGGACTTCTTCAGCCTGTCGCGCGAGCAGACCGCCGCCTACGAGACCGGCGCACTCTCGGCCGACATCAATACCGAGATCGAAAAACTGAAGCGGGCGGACTTCGTGCTGTTCCAGTTCCCGGTCTGGTGGTTCGGAATGCCCGCAATCCTCAAGGGTTGGGCCGACCGTGTCTTCGCGCGCGGTTTCGCCTATCTGCCGGGCCGCAAATACGACACCGGCATGTTCAGGGGGAAGCTCGCCATGGTGGCCGCCACCACGGGCACATCGGCCGACACCTACGCGCCCGACGGCATCGACGGCGACATCCTCACGGTGCTGTGGCCGATCCACAATGGTCTGCTGCGCTATTCAGGCTTCGACGTGCTGCCGCCCTTTGTCGCCTATATGCCGGGCCGTATCGGTGATGACGGCCGCAAGGCCTACCTGGAAGCCTACCGCAAGAGGTTCGAAGACATCGACGGCACGCCGCGACTGTTCTTCCACGCCGCCGAGGATTACGGCAAGGACGAGCGGCTGAAGCCCGGCGTGCTCGCTCGTTCCGGGGTGCAGCGCAATGTCTGACAGCGCCCGCCCGCTGGAGGGCCTGTTTGTCGTTTCGATCGAGCAGGCTGTCGCCGCTCCGCTTTGCACGGTCCGCCTTGCCGACGCCGGCGCGCGCGTCGTGAAGATCGAGCGCCCGGAAGGCGAAACCGCGCGTCACTACGATTCCGCAGTGGAGGGCATGTCGGCTTACTTCGTCTGGCTCAACCGCGGCAAGGAGAGCGCGGTGCTCGACCTGAAGACCGAGCACGACCTGGCTCTCCTGCGCCGGATGGTCGCGCGCGCCGACGTCCTCGTGCAGAATCTCGTGCCGGGCGCCATCGACAGGCTCGGCCTCTCGGCCGATACAATTGCGAAAGAGTTTCCTCGGCTGATAGCCATCAACATCGTCGGCTACGGGCAGGACACGCCCTACGCGGCCATGCGCGCCTACGACATGCTGGTGCAGGCCGAAAGCGGCATCTGCGCCGTTACCGGCACACCGGACACGCCGAGCAAGGTCGGGGTTTCCGCCGCCGACATCGCCACCGGCATGAATGCCCATGCAGCGATACTCGAAGCCTTGTTGGCGCGCCAGAAGACTGGGCGCGGTCGCATTGTCGAGATTGCCATGTTCGACGCCATGGCCGATTGGATGACCGTGCCGCTGCTGCACTACGAATATGCGGGCCGTGAGACCCAGAGATATGGCCTGGCGCACGCTTCGATCTACCCCTATCGACCCTATGCCTGTCGGGATGGCAGCGTGGTCGTGTCCATCCAGCAGAACAATGAATGGAAGCGCTTCTGCACGCTCGTGCTGCAAAGGCAGGATTTGTTCGCCGACGAACGCTTCGCCACCAATACCTGGCGGGTTGCCAACCGCACGGCGCTCGACGCCGTGATCGAACCGATCTTCGCGGCAATCGACTGCGACGAGGCCATAGACCGTCTCGACGAGGCGCAGATCGCCTGGGGCCGGGTGAGTGCAATGCGCGACCTGCCGCACCACAAGGCCCTCCGCCGGACGGAGGTGGCACTGCCGGACGGCAAGCGCATCGCAGTACCCATGCCTGCAGGGCGGCCGGAGGGATTTGCAACGGTTCCCAGCGTCCCCGCGCTTGGAGCCGATACGGACCGGATCCGGTCCGAATTCGCCCCCTGACGAGGACCTCATGAGCCTGGACACAAGCACGCTGCAGGAATGGGTTGGACGCACGCACGAGGTCGAGGATGTTGTGACCCCGCGCCTGCTGGCCAGCTTTGGCGCCACGCTTGGGGACCACGCGGCGCAGACTGCCGAGGGCGCGGCCGCGCCCGGACTGCACTGGTGCCTGACACCCGACATTGCCGAAATGCGAGAACTCGGACCTGACGGGCACCCGGCCAAAGGCGGCTTCCTGCCGCCGGTGTCGCTTCCACGCCGCATGTGGGCTGCCAGCGATGTGCGTTTCATGGCGCCGATCCGCTCTGGCGACCGCATCCGCCGCAACTCGACATTGACCGCCATAGAGGAGAAACAGGGCCGCACCGGCCCGCTCACCTTCGTCGCGGTCCGGCACGACATCGCCAACGATTCCGGTCCGGTCATCGAGGAGGACCAGACCATCGTCTATCGCGGCGCCGAAGCCGCTGCTGCGCCCCCTGCCCCGCCGGCCAATTCGCCCCTGGCCGCATCGCACGAGCGCACGATCAACGTCGATCCCGTGCTGCTCTTTCGATATTCCGCGCTGACGTTCAACGGGCACCGCATCCACTATGACGCGCCCTACGCCACGACGGTCGAGCACTATTCCGGGCTCGTCATCCATGGCCCGTTGCAGGCGACGCTGCTGATGAACTTCGCCACCGCCATTGCCGGCACGTCGCCGCGCCGCTTCTCATTCCGCGGCGTCCATCCGGCGAGCGGCCCACAGAGCCTGGTCCTGAGTGCAACAGCCCGAGACAAGGACGGCATGGCGTTGGAGGTGCGGTCGGCGGACGGGCATGTAACGGTGAAGGCCACGGCGCAATGGTGAGCTTCGTCACGCCTGTCGTACCGCTTTTCGTGCCGGGCTCGCGGCCGGAACGGTTTGCCAAGGCCGACGGCAGCGGCGCGGACGCAGTCATTCTCGACCTCGAGGATGCCGTAGCCCCTTGCGACAAGGACCGCGCTCGCGAAGCGATTCTCGCCAATGCGGCCACGCTGAAATCCGCCGTTGTGGTCCGCATCAACGCCGCGGGAACACCCTGGCACGAAGCGGACATCGACGCCGTGCGGCGCCTCGACGGCGTCTCCATCATGCTGCCCAAGGCCGAACGTCCGGAGGACATTGCCGATATGGCCAAGCACATGGCACGCAGCGTTTCCGTCATCGCGCTGGTCGAGAGCGCCGTCGGCCTCGCCAACCTGCCGGACATATTGGCCACGCCCGGCGTCGTTGCCGTCGCCTTCGGCTCGGTCGACTTCTCGCTCGATCTCGGTTGCGCGCATGATCGGCTGATCCTGCTTGCGGCTCGCAGCGAAATCGTCTGGCGCTCGCGCGCCGCTGGCCGGGCCGCGCCGATCGACGGCGTAACGACCGACCTGAGCAATCCTGAAATCACGGAGGATGACGCCCGCCACGCCATGAAGATGGGTTTTGGCGGCAAGATGGCCATCCATCCGAGGCAGATCGAGCCGATTCGCAATGGCTTTCGCCCGAGCGAAAATGACATCACATGGGCACGCGACATCATTGGCGCGGCCTCATCAGGCGAAGCCAGCCAGGTGAACGGCGAGATGGTGGATCGGCCGGTCATCGAACGTGCAAGGCAGGTCCTGCGCCGGGCCGCTTTGGTCTAAAGGGCATGCCAGAGGAGGAGCAACAGATGAGCACGGACACCGCCGATTGGCCGACCGCCAGGCTCTGCTCGTTCATCGCCGAACTCGACTTCGAACAGATCCCGCCGCGCGTCGTTCATTTCGCGAAAGGACTGATGATCGACTGGCTCGGCTCGGCGCTGGCCGGCAAGGGTGCGCACCAGGTCGAGATCATCGACGGCTTTGCGCGTGCCATGGGGCCGGCGGACGGCCCAAGCACCATCATCCCGACGCGGCGGCGCACAAGCCCCTATTTCGCGGCGATGGTCAATGCGGCGGCCTCCCATATCGTGGAACAGGACGACGTTCACAACGGCTCGGTCTTTCACCCGGCGGCCGTGATCTTTCCGGCGGTCCTGGCGGTTGCCGAGGCTGAGGGGAAGACCGGCCGCGACGTCCTGACTGCCTGCATCGCCGGCTATGAAGTGGGCATCCGCGTAGGAGAATTCCTCGGACGCTCGCACTACGAGATATTCCACACCACCGGCACCGCTGGCGCTGTCGCCGCGGCCGCGGCGGTCGGCAGATTGATCGGACTGGACGCAGCCGGTCTCAACCATGCTCTCGGCTCCGCCGGCACCCAGGCGGCAGGGCTCTGGGAATTCTTGCGCGATGCCGCCGATTCCAAGCAGCTTCATACGGCGCGAGCCGCCGCCAACGGCCTGTTTTCTGCCTATCTGGCACGCGATGGCTTCAAGGGGGCCGCGCAGATCCTCGAAGGGAAAAAGGGCATGGCTTCAGGCATGTCCAGCGACGCCGATCCGGCCCGCCTGACGGACGGCCTCGGCAGCCGTTGGGCAACCGAGGAGACCTCCTTCAAATGGCACGCCGCCTGCCGGCACACCCATCCGGCCGCTGATGCGCTGCAGCTTCTCATGCGCCGCGAGGGGCTCGGTCCGGACGACATCGCTGATGTGGTAACCCATGTCCATCAGGGAGCCATCGATGTCCTGGGCGCGGTGGTCATTCCACAAACCGTCCACCAGGCGAAGTTCTCCATGGGCACAGTGTTGGGCCTCATCGCCGTCCATGGCGTCGCCGATCTCGACGCGTTCGAACACCAAGCACTTGCCGACACGCGCGTCGCCCGTTTCCGCGCCAAGGTGCGGATGGAGTTCGACGCCGAGATCGACAGACTTTATCCCAAGCAATGGGTCGGCAAGGTGAGCGTCATGACCATTGACGGCCGCAAACTCGATACCCGCGTCGACGAGCCCAAGGGAGACCCCGGCAACACGCTTGCGAAACAGGAACTGGAAGCCAAGGCGATACGCCTTGCCGAATTCCGAGGCGGCGCCACCGCCGACGAGATGCGCGCGTGTATAGCCCGCATCTGGAGACTCGATCAGCCCGGAAGCACGGCGCATATATTTGCAAAGCCGTAGTCCGCTATGGCGCCGAACGCTCGAGCTCGTTCAAACCCTCCCATTTCATACGTCGTTGCCGCCGATCGCCGCATGGATCGCTGAGCGGCTGTTCCGACACCGGAATTTCCGTATTGCGTGTCACATGTGTTTCAGTGAGAAGGAGATTGAGAGCGCAGGCTCAAAATATTTTCCTTCGAACGCCAGGAGATTGGCCGAGTCTGATGAATCAACCCATGAGAGATTTGGCGTAAACTACTATTGATAATGGTGGGCCCGGAGGGCATATTAAAATCCTTCGTTTTGTTGAGTTTTTCGTGGGCCAGAATCTGAAAGCTTCCCGTATCGTTTCGTATGCTCCCGCGACCCCAAACTGCCGACCATAGCTGACCTCGTTTTACGAACGTTGGGAGCAGGGTCCAGAACGGCGGAAATGGGGCCGGAACCTGACTGGCAGCTTCGCGACTTCGGGATGGCCCTAGCGGACGTAGTCTGGAATGTCCCATCGGAGACTCGACGACGTCGCTAGGCGAGAAGCGCCGAAACGCTTGTCCAATTATCCCCGGTTATCCCCGGCCCGTTCCGCTTCGATCGCCTCATCAGGAGGCCTCTGGTCGCGCACCAACTTGACGATCTGTTAGCCATGGCAATTGTCGACTAGTATACTTAGCTGGAGTGTTCATGCTGAGGTTCTTGTCAGCGCGCCGCAGTCGCTAGAAATCCGGCCGGGCGCCATGCCACAGCCCGGCGCCAGCGAAGTGGTCGTTCACGTCAGCCGTGCCGGCATCTGTGGCTCCGACATTCACATCCTGCATGGCTCCAATCCGTTCGCCGTTCTATCCGCGCGTCATCGGCCATGAGTTCGCGGGCACCGTCACCGCGCTCGGACGCCATGTGACCGGCGTTGCCGTGGGAGGAGGCCGCGCGGTGGTCGACCCCGTGGTGTCGTGCGGCCACTGCTATCCCTGCCGGATCGGCCGTTCCAATGTCTGCGCCAACCTCGAAGTGATCGGCGTCCATCGCGACGGCGGTTTCCGTAACTTCGTCGCCGTCCCGGCGCATAATGCCATTCCAATTCCGGCCGACATGCCGTTCAGTCTGGCGGCGCTGGCCGAACCGATTTCGATTGCCGCCAACGTCCTCGACCGCACCGGCTGTGGCTCTGATGATACCCTGCTGATCAGGGTGCCGGAACCGTCGGCGTCACGGTGCTGCAGGTTGGCAAAATGCATGGTGCCCGCTGCATCTGGCCGACATCGATGAAGCTCGCCTCGAGCGGGCGCTACGCTTCGGTGCGGACCGGGTGATCCACTCCGTGCGCGATCCCGTGCCGGCCGCGGTGCGCACGGAGAATGACGGTCTTGGCCCGACAATGGTCATCGACGGCGCCGGCATTCCCGCACTTCTTGACGAGGCCTGCCGCTTGGCCAGTCCGGCGGGCCGCATCGACCTGCTCGGCTTTTCGAATGCCCCGTCCAACCTCAGCCAACAGAAAGTGGTGCGCAAGGAACTGACCATCGTCGGCTCGCGCCTGAATCGCCGGCTGTTGCCACGCGTCGTCGAATGGCTGGCCGACAAGCGGCTCGATCCGCAAGGCATGATCAAGTAGCCTATAACTCATTGAAATTGCACTAAAATATCCGAAAATTCCAAAAGGGACCGACACTAGAGCCGTCAAAAAATTACGCTTTTGGTTTTAAAGGGAATTCGCCGCAAAGAATTTTCGAGGGTTCACCAACTATCGGGACCAATCGGGCGATTTTTGTACCTCACGACGTTCGACGGCCTGCCCAAGCCGTTTAAAGAAGTGCCGTCACCGCTCCAATAAGGCATTGGCATGGGCCATAACGATCGACAAGCAACCGGTGTCGCACACACCCTGCAGTTGGTGGTGTGTTGCGACCGCGCTGGCATCCACTCGATTCTTGCTGAAATTCCGGCTAGCTTGGCGACAGATGGCTCAATTTCTGGTCGGTGAATCACAATGAGACCGCCCGTCAAGAGAATAATGGGCGGCACCTTTGGTCCCGAGGCGAGTGCAATGGCGCACGAATGAATTCTACAACAATGCGCCGTGCGACGCCAGCGACCTTGCCCTTTCGTATGCGATCAAGCAATTGGCTATATGGGCAAGATAGGGGAATTTCACCTTTACCAGTCCGGATCGGAATCAAAAGGGATGATTTCTGCCGATTTTTTTGACATCGCTTTCCTCCTCGATCCATCCCACAATACAACAGGAAGTCTCTGCTCACACCCGCGCGGCGATATCCGCCACCCATCTAGTTCCGGACTCGCGATCAGAAAGCATATCTGAACGGCATTCCATAGAAGCAATATAAATTGAAAATTGCGGCCAAACCCAGGATGGTTTCGAAGCCGGCGGGCCACTCACGGTCTCAAGGCGAGAATTTAAGAGACGTTCAAGAATGACCCAGCACGCAGAAAACGCTCGAATTCTCATGTACAGCCACGACACGTTCGGGCTCGGCCACTTGCAGCGCTGCCGGACTATCGCGCATTCGCTGGTCGAGGATTTCCGTGGGCTTCAGGTGCTTATCATTTCGGGTGCGACTATCGCCGGCGCCTTCGACTACCGCGCCCGTGTCGACTTCGTGAAGATCCCCAGCGTCATCAAGTTGCGCAACGGCGAATACACCTCGTTGGAAAAGGACATCGATCTGCATGAGACGCTAAGGATGCGTCAGTCGATCATTCGCCACACAGCCGAGACCTTCCGGCCGGATATCTTCATCGTCGACAAGGAACCGCTCGGCCTGCGCGGTGAGATTGAGGACACGCTGTCCTACCTCAAGACGCGGGGCACCACGCTGGTGCTTGGCCTGCGCGAGGTGATGGATGCACCGCATCTGCTCGAAGCAGAGTGGGCGCGCAGGGATGTGATGCGCAAGATAGGCCTGTTCTACGACAAGGTCTGGGCCTATGGCCCGCCGGATTTCTACGATCCATTGACCGGCTTGGATGTGCCGCCGGCTGTCAGGGCAAAAATGAGATTCGTCGGTTTCCTGCAACGGAGCCTGCAGCGGAACCAGTTGCCCGGCCACCGGCCAGAGGGCGACTATATCCTGGTTACCACCGGTGGCGGCGGCGACGGCGCCGAATTGATTCACGACGTCATCGATGCTTATCAGCACGATCCGAAATTGCAGCACAAGGCGCTGATCGTGCTTGGGCCTTACATGCCGGCTCGCAAGCGCAACAAGTTGCTGAAGAAGGGGGCCACGATCCCCTACATCAAGATTATCGAGTTCGACAACCGCATGGAAGACCTGATTGCCGGCGCCAAGGCGGTAGTGGCGATGGGCGGTTACAATACTTATTGCGAGATACTATCTTTCGACAAGCCGGCGCTCATCGTGCCGCGCATCGAACCCCGCCAGGAACAACTGATCCGCGCGCGGCGCGCAGCCGAACTGGGCCTCGTCGAAATGCTTTTGCCGGAGGAAGCCAAGGACTCGCAGCGATTTGCCGATGCACTGGTGGCGCTGCCGAATCGGCCTCGTCCATCCCAGAGTAATCCACATCTGACCCTGGAAGGGCTCCCTCATATTTCCGAAATCGTCGCGGAATTGCTCGACCGGCAGGCTGGCCCTCACCTTTCGGTTATTGAAGGCATGAACTGAGTTGCAACATCGCAAGATCGTCGTGGTTCTGAAGGGTTATCCGCGGCTCTCGGAAACCTTCATCGCGCAGGAACTGCTCGGACTGGAGCGTGCGGGGTTCGATCTGATACTCGTCGCGCTCAGGCGGCCGACCGACGCAAAACGCCACCCCGTGCATGACGAGATCAAAGCGCCCGTCCATTATCTGCCGGAATATCTGCATGAAGAGCCGCTGCGCGTGGTTCGCTCGCTTTCTGCTTGTTTGCTGCGGCCGGGCTTCTGGCGTGCACTGGGATCGCTGGCCGTCGATATGCCGCGCGACTTTACGCGCAATCGCGCGCGCCGTTTCGGGCAAGCGCTCGTGCTAGCGGCCGAATGGCCCGAAGACGCGGTATGGCTGCATGCGCATTTCGCGCACACGCCGGCATCGGTGACGCGCTATGCCAGCCAGCTTCTTGGTCTGCCCTGGAGCTGCTCGGCCCATGCCAAGGACATCTGGACTTCGGCGGATTGGGATCTGGCCAGCAAGCTTTCCTCGGCGCGCTGGACGGTAACTTGCACGAAAACCGGCTTCGACCGTCTGAAAAAACTCGCCGACGGCAACTCGTCAGTGCATTTGAGCTATCATGGGCTCGACCTTGATCGCTTCGGCATTTTCGGCGAGGCACGAAAACAGCATGACGGCTCGGCGCCGGACGAACCGGTTATCGTTCTGAGTGTCGGGCGCGCCGTTGCAAAGAAAGGTTACGACACCTTGCTGGAGGCCCTTGCCCTCTTGCCCGGTGATTTAGCGTGGCGTTTCGAGCATATTGGCGGCGGCGAGGAACTGGAACGGCTCAAGGCGTTGGCGCAAAAGCTCGGACTGGATGGTCGCATCTCTTGGAAAGGCGCGCTCGCGCAGGAAGAGGTGCTTGAGCACTACCGCCGCGCCGATATCTTCGCCCTGGCCTGCAGGATCACCGCAAATGGTGACCGCGATGGTCTGCCGAATGTTCTGGTGGAGGCGGCCAGCCAGCGGCTTGCCTGCGTGTCGACCGATATTTCCGGCGTGCCGGAGCTTTTATCGCCGGATGAAACCGGGCTGCTGGTTCCGACGGAAAACCCAATTGCCCTGGCACAGGCGCTGGAGCGGCTGATCCGTGATCCCGTGCTGCGTGCCCGCCTCGGCGACACCGCAGAGGCGCGCGTGCGCGGCAATTTCGATCACATAGCAAGCATTGGACAGCTCAAGGAGCTGTTCGAACGGGAGTGGCGGGCCGCCGAATGAAGCGGCTGCGCGCGTTCTTCTATGTCCAGCACCTGCTCGGCATCGGCCATCTCGCGCGCTCCAGCCGCGTCGCGGCGGCTCTGGTCGATGACGGGTTTGACGTAACCATCGTCACTGGCGGAGCGCCGGTCGCGGGGTTTCCGGGATTGGGGGCAATATCTGTAACCCTGCCATCTGTCACCTCCGGTGATGAAGGATTTTCCGGTCTTGTCGACCTGCAGGGCAAGCCCATCGACGATGATTTCAAGAAACGGCGTTCAGAGATGCTGCTGCAGGCATTCCGGGATTGCAGGCCTGATATCGTCATTGTCGAGGCGTTTCCATTTGGGCGCCGGCAGATGCGTTTCGAACTCTTGCCGCTGATCGAGGCCATCGACGCGGCGTCGCCCAGACCGCTGCTGGTGACGTCAGTCCGTGATATCCTTCAGGAGCGCGTCAAGCCGGGCCGAAACGAGGAAACGGTCGATCTCGTTAACAGGCATTTTGACCTTGTCATGGTCCATGGCGATCCGGCTTTCGCAACCATCGACAAGACATTTCCACTGGCGGGAGCGATCAGGGCCGAGGTTGCGTACACGGGGCTCGTTGCCGCGCCACCAGCGCCCGCGGCCTCCGAGCGTTTCGACGTTGTGGTGTCGGTTGGCGGCGGGGCCGCCGGAAAGAGCCTTGTCCGGTCCACCATCGCATTAGCGCGGAATGCCGACAACGCCTGGAAATGGTGTCTGATCACCGGCCCAAACCTGCCGAAGGACGAATTTGACGCGATTACACGCGATGCGACGCCGCGCCTGTCCATCTTCCGGTTTCGCGAGGATTTCGCCAGCTTGCTGACCGGCGCCCGCCTGTCGGTCTCGCAGGCGGGTTACAACACTGTCTGCGATGTCCTGCGCGCGCGCTGTCGCTCGCTGCTCGTTCCCTTTGCAGCCGGCGGGGAAACGGAACAGACGGTTCGAGCCCTTATGCTCGAAGAGCTCGGCCTTGCAACGGTGCGGATGGAAAAGGACCTGACGCCTGAGTGTCTGGCGCAAGCGATCGAACAGGCGCTTGCGGGACCGGCGCCAGCGGCGCATCGTCTCGATCTGGAAGGCGCCCGTCACTCTGCGCAAATCCTGCGCGAGCGGCAACGAACCTGGTCCTCGAAATCCTAACGCAGGTCGCATCTCGTTGGATTCGCGAAACGCGCTTCAAACAGTTCCAATCAGCATGAAGCGCGTATATTTTTTTGTCGGCAGTTCGCCGGAGAACCTGATCTCCCGTAGCGCCGCCATTGCTTCGAAGGCTGCAAGCGAAGCCACGCAGTTGATGTGCGTCGGCTCGCTGAAGTAATCGTTCGATTGCAGCAGCACATTCGTGCCCCGCGGAAGCAGGGCCAGCCAGGCACCCAGCTCGGCTATGTGTTCGCAGCTCGTATTGACCACTAGGTCGGGCCGCCCGGCGGCATAGTCGAGTGCGTACATATCTTCCGTCAGCGCCCGGAAGCGGTCGCCGGCTTCCCGGTTGAGGGTCCGGGCGACCGACCCGACTTCCGGATCGATGTCGATGCTGTCGATCGCCGCAATGTCGAAACGGGCGTCGTTGAAAAGCATTGCCGGCAATACGCCGTACCATCCACCCAGCACCCATATACGCCCGAACCGGCCGCCGCAGCTTCCAAACAGCTCGTCGAGCGCCCACATCTTGCAAGCGACCTGCTTGTGGTTGAAGGCGTTGGCGATGTCGGCCGTCGGATGCTTGGCGATGACGCGCGCCAGCCCGGCGACGAGAGGGTGGTCGACATAGGCGGCAATTCCCCGGGCGAGATCCAAGGCTTGTTCGTGCCCGCCGGCATTGCGTGCTTGTGTGACATCCATCATATTCGTCCTCTATGTTGGGATTTCGGGCGACACAACGCAATATTGCCTCACGCGAGCCTGTTCGACTTGCGGATAAGACGATGCCGCCAGCCGTTTCGCCGTTGCACGGTGGCGAAGGGGGCCGATTGCGTCTGTCCCGACCAGCGGCGTCCATCCGCGAAGACATTGCCGATACATCGTTTGCCAGCAGGTGCTTTCACCGCCTGCATCCTCCAAACTGACAGTCGCATATGGAACCCAGCCTAGCCCGCTATATCTGGACGCACACCCGGAAGCAGCAGATCTGGATATTGATGATCGTCCTGCTTTCGATGATCCCATATTTCATGTCCTTCGACCTGCCGAAGCTGATCGTCAACGGCCCGATCCAGGGGAAGGGGTTCGAGCAACCCGGCACGACCCTGCCCTTCATGAGATTGCACTATAACCTGCCGTTCATTGGCGAGGTCCAGTTCTTCTCCGGTTTTCAGCTTGACCGCAAGGAGACGCTGCTTGCCCTGAGCCTTGTGTTCCTCTTGCTGGTCGTCATCAACGGCCTGTTCAAACTCTACATCAACACCTACAAGGGCCGCCTCGGCGAACGCATGCTGCGGCGTATTCGCTTCGATCTGATCGATCGTGTGCTGCGGTTTCCGCCGATTTACTTCAAGCGGGTGAAATCCGCCGAAGTGGCGACCATGGTGAAGGATGAGGTGGAGCCGCTGGGCGGCTTTATCGGCGATGCCTTCCTGCAGCCGGTGCTGCTCGGCGGCCAGGCGCTGACGGCCATGCTGTTCATCATGGTCCAGAACGTCTGGCTCGGAATGATAGCGGTGGTGATCGTGATCATCCAGATCGTACTCATCCCGCGGATGCGGCGGCGGCTGCTCGTGCTTGGGCGCCAACGGCAGTTGACGGCGCGCGCGCTTTCTGGCCGGGTTGGCGAAATCGTTGACGGCATCGGCGCGGTTCACGTCCACGATACGTCGAACTACGAGCGCGCCGACATAGCTGCTAGGCTAGGGCTCATCTTCAAGATCCGCTTCGATCTTTACCAATGGAAATTCATGGTAAAGTTCCTCAACAATTTTCTCGCACAGCTCACGCCCTTTCTGTTCTACATGATCGGCGGGTATCTGGTCATCGGGGGCCGGCTGGACGTCGGCCAACTCGTGGCGGTGATCGGAGCCTACAAGGACCTGCCCGGACCGATGAAGGAACTGATCGACTGGGATCAGGATCGGCAGGATGTCCAGGTCAAATATCAGCAGGTCGTTGAACAGTTCACCGTCGAGGATATCATTGCGCCGGGAATCGCGGCACTGACGATCGACGATCGCGGTCCGATGACAAACCCGCTGTCGGCGGTCGGTCTCTCCATGGCAGACGATGGCGGTGCAATGCTCCTCAACCGTGTCTCCATGCAGGTCAAGCCGGCTGAGACGGTGGCGCTGGTCAGCACCCCGACAGGCGGAGCGGAGGCGCTAGCAGAAGCCTTCGCGCGTCTGAACTGGCCAGAGAGTGGAAAGGTCGCTTCGGGCGCCGATGACCTGCTTGAACTCCCCGAAGCCGTGACCGGCCGGCGCATGTCTTACGCCTCGTCGGATGTTTTCCTGTTCCAAGCAAGCCTGCGCGATAACCTGCTCTACGGGTTGAAGCATGCACCGCTGACATCGGTGACTTATGACGGCGCCGCGGCAGACCAGCAGCGCTGGAACATGGACGAGGCGCGCCGGTCGGGCAATCCGGATTTCGACGTCCATAGCGACTGGATCGACTATGCTTCCGCCGGTGCTACCGGCCCGCACGACCTCTTTGAAGCGGTGCGCCGGGTGCTCGACGCGGTTCTTCTGTCGCGCGACATACTGGATCTTGGCTTGCGCTCTTCGGCCGACCTCACGCGTCACACGAAGCTCGCCGGGCGGATCGTCGAACTGCGTGCAGCGCTGCGAACCCGGCTGGAACAGGAAGGGCTGCGCGAACTGGTGGTTCCTTTCGAGCCGGGCGCTTACAACACGGAAGCGACGATCGGCCAGAACTTGCTTTTCGGCGCCGCCGCCGGCCCCGAACTGGCCGACAAGGCTCTGGCGGCCAATCCCTACTTTGCTTCCGTGCTGAAGCAGGCCGGCCTCGACAGCACGCTCTACGAGATGGGCATGGAGATCGCCGAACAGGCCATCGAGCTGTTTGCCGACCTGCCGCCAGATCACCAGTTCTTCCAGCAGCTCGCCTTCATGAGCGCCGAGGAGATCCCCGCCTACGAGACCTTGCTGCAGCGGCTCAAGAACCGCCCCTACGAGGCGGTTTCGGAGGCCGACCGCGCCATGATCATCACCTTGAGCTTTGCCTATATCGAGCCCCGGCACCGCTTCGGCCTGCTGACCGACGAGTTGATGAGCAAGATCGTCGCCGCACGCAACCAGTTCTATGAAAACCTGCCGCCCGAACTGCACAACGCGATCGAACGGTATGATCCTGCCAAATACATTGCCGCGGCCACCGTCATGGACAATGTCCTATTCGGCCGTGTGGGAAACAACCATCCCGACGCCCCGGACCGCATACGCTCCATCGTCTATGACATTCTTGACGAGCTGGGGCTCTATGCCGAGCTTCTGGATGTCGGCCTGGACTTCAACGTCGGCGCCGGTGGAAGGCGGCTGACCGGCGGACAGCGACAGAAGCTCGATGTTGCCCGGGCTCTGCTCAAGCGTCCCGATTTTCTCATTCTCAACCGGCCGCTGTCGGCGCTCGACCAGCGCATTCAGGACAAGGTGCTGCGAAACGTGCTCGAGGAAGCCAGACGCGACGGCCATTCGCCGGCAATTGTGTGGGTCGTGACGAGTCCGGCAATGGCGATGATGTTCGATCGCGTTATCGTCTTTGACTCGGGTCAATTGGTGGAAGACGGTACACACGAGACACTTTTGGCAGAGAACGGTATCTTCAAGGAACTTCTGTCATAGTCTGGCAGACGCGAATTTAGGAAGGTTTGCGACAATGCTGCTCAAGGATGAAGTTGGAATGCTTCAACGCGTTCCCTTGTTCTCTGGCATTGAGCCGGCAAAGCTCAAGCTGCTCGCGTTCACATCCGATCGCGTGAATTACAGCGCCGGCCAGATTCTTTTCCGGCAGGGCGACGAGGCAGACGCTGCCTATGTCATCCTTTCAGGCAGGGCGGATATTCTGGTCGATTCCGACAGCGGGCCGATGAAAGTTGCCGAACTGCTGCCAAATTCGATTGTCGGCGAGATCGCCATATTGTGCAACAGCTCCCGCACTGCCACCGTCAGCGCGGCAAGTGATCTGGAGGCCTTGAGAATCCGCAAGGATCATTTCCTGAGGCTTATGAAGGAGTTCCCGGAAATGACCATCGAGATATTGCGGGTTCTTGCCGATCGGCTAAGCCATACGACCGCGGATCTGATCGACGCACGAAGCGCCTAGAGCTATGATGGGCGAAAGGTAGCATGGACGACGATTTTTTCCTGGTCAGATTTTGGGGCGTGCGCGGCAGCATTGCTGTATCCGGGCCAGAATTCGCTCGCTATGGCGGCAACACAATCTGCATTGAGATGCGATGCGGCAAGCATACGCTTCTGTTCGACGCAGGCTCTGGCCTACGGCCTGCCGGCAGGGCGCTTCAGGCGTCGGATGTGACCGATTTCGACCTGCTTTTCACCCATTGCCATTACGATCACATCATCGGGCTGCCGGCTTTTGCGCCTATCTTCGACCCGAGCGTCAAGCTTACGCTTTGGTCCGGGCATCTTGCAGGACGCATGACGACCCGGCAGATTATCGATGAGTTCATACGGCCGCCGTGGTTTCCGGTGAAAATGAACGTCTGCAAGGCAAATCTCGACTGCCGCGATTTCGTATCCGGAGACGTGCTTCGGCCGCGCGAAGGGGTGGTGGTTCGGACCGGCAGTCTCACCCATCCGGGAGGCTGCATAGGCTACCGGATCGAATGGGGCGGCCGCGTCGTGGCGGTGATCACCGACACCGAGCACGAGCCGGACAAACTCGATCAGTCGGTGCTCGACCTGATCGAAGATGCCGACCTCGTCATTTACGATTGCACCTACACCGAGAAGGAAATGGAACGCCGCCGCGGTAACGGTCACTCGACATGGCAACAGGGCGTCAAGCTCTGTGAGGCGGCCGGTGCACGGGCGCTTGCACTGTTTCACCACGATCCGACACGCACCGACGAGCAACTGGACGAGATGGAGAAGCTGGCCAAGAACAGGTTTGCCGGCGCTTTTGCCGCGCGGGATGGCCAGATGCTCAAGTTCCCGGTCTCATCGCACAGAAAGCGCTGAGCTATTTTCCTTTACCCGCGTGGCGCCCGATCAATGTCCTGATCGGAAGCCATGCACAGGGTTCAGCCTGTGCGGTGACTGTCAACAATCGTTCGAGGAAAAGCCAGGCCGATTCATCATGTACAAGATGGTGGGTGAGCAGGCCGATCGGCTCGCCGTCGGATGCATGCTGCAAGTGTGCGATGATAGCCTGGACCAATACACCATGATCGCGGCAGCCGCGCGTGCCATGCCAATCCATGATGTCGACATTGCTGTTGATGACCGCCAATGAAGCCGGCTTCGGCGGCCCATAGACTGACAAGGCCGCAAAACCTATCGATCCAAGGTCGGATACCACGCCGGCGTCGATCCTGTTCCAGGGCGGCACCAGCATCGGAACGGCACGTGCGCCGTGCAGGCCGGTTACTCGCGACAGTCCGCGAGCCAGATCATCGAGCACCGCCTCGCGTGGCCGATGCGCGCCGAGCTCCTGCTTTTTCTGGTCCTCGGGCGCATGAGTCCGGTGCGCCCAGCCATGGATGGCGACCGTGGCATGCGGGGCCTCGTCGAGCCGGGCGACAAGCTTCGCGTCGGTCAGGGCCGGAATGACGGCCAGAGTGACCGGAACCGCGAATTCACCGGTGAGGTCGAGCAGCCGATCAAGCGCAGGCGTCGGATACACGGCGTCGTCGTCGCGCAGCCAGAACTCCGCCTTTCGGCCCGCCCGTTGCAGGCGCGCCAGCTCTTCCACCAAGGGCTGCCAGATCGGATCGGACGTCATGAGACCGGGACCTTCGCAATAAGTTCGGCCAGACGCGCAGCTGCGCCACCGAGGGAACGTTCTTCGAGAACGAAACGCCGGGCTTCCGCGGCCATGATGGTTCTTTCGTCGTCCCGGGCCAGAAGCCTTTCAATGGCGGAAGCGAACGCCGCGACATCGCCCGGCGGGGTGAGAAACCCGGTCTGGCCATCCCGCACGACCTCCGGCACGCCGGCGATGTCCTGGGCCACCACCGGAAGGCCGGCGGCCTGTGCTTCAAGATAGGCAACGCCGTAGGCCTCGCCATAACCCGGCCAGACATAGATTCCCCCGGTGTAAAGGACATCCGGCACGGCGGCAGGCTCGATCGAGCCGATCCATTCGATACGATCGGCGGGCAAGCCGGCGAATTGCGCTTCGACCTCGTCGCGAGCTGGCCCGTCTCCGACGACCGACATGGTCCAGGGCATATGGCCGATCAAGCCGAGCGCTTGCGCCAGCATGCGATAGCTGCCCAGTTTGTCGCCCGGGCGCATCATGGCGACGGTAACGAGGCGCGTCGGACAACCCCGTGCCGGGATTTCCCGGAATGCCGATATGTCGATGAAGGGCGAAAGCATACCGAAAGCGGCCTTGGGAATAGCATCCGCCAGTCCCTGACGATCCCTTTGGGTGAAGCAGATGTTCAGAGCCGCTTGTTCGATGGCTCGCGCCACCAATGCTTGGCTATCGGCCCACAAGCCGGCATTGCGTCGCCTGGAATAGGAGGCTTCCGCTGTCACATAGGGGACAGCAAAGGCCGACGCCAGCTCCGGCCCGATCAAGTCGGGCGCCTTGTAATAGGGATGGTAGGTGAACCAGAGATCGGGCTTGCCGTCACGATCCCAAAGCTTGGTCAGCCGCGCGGCTTCCTCTGCGGCCTCGATCTTGAGTGCCTCGAAACTTTTCGACTCCGGCTGGCGTAGATAGAAGCGCAACTCAGATGCCAATTCGACGCTATGCCCTCCGTACTCCAGCGCTTTGACAAGCATCCGTGCCATCTGGCGGTCGCCGGAGACAACGGGATGATTGGGTGACTTCAGCGGCGCGTAGAAGGCAATTCGCATCGCGCGACCTATCATCGGAAAGCCTGCGCAAGTCAATTTCGAAGCGTAATCGACTTCACCTTCAAGCCGTGGAATGTGCTATCTAATGGCCATGGAACCAGCTGTCGCGTCCGACCCGTTTGTCGCTTCTTTGCCTGTCTTCGCAAAGTTCGAAAGCGTTGCCGATATCGATAACTATCGGCCCCTCCCCGATGGCTGGGCGCTGGCCACTGCCGACATTGTCGGCTCGACCAAGGCGATCGAGGCGGGGCGCTATAAAACCGTCAATATGGCCGGCGCAAGCGTCATTTCGGCGCTGCTCAATGCGCTGGGTCGGCAAGATCTCCCCTTTGTCTTCGGCGGCGACGGCGCACTCGTGGCGTTTCCCGGCTCGGCGCTGGAGATCGCCCGCAACGCGCTGGCGGCCGTCCAAAGATGGGTGGCGGACGAACTGGGCCTGACCTTGCGCGCCGCGATCGTGCCGATAGGGGACATAAGGGCGCAGGGCCTCGACGTTCGCGTGGCGAGGTTCCAGGCCTCCGAAGCGGCCTTCTATGCCATGTTCGCCGGCGGTGGCGGCAGTTGGGCGGAAGCTGAGATGAAAGCGGGGCGCTACCGCATCGATCCTGCGCCGGTCGGCGCGCGGCCGGATCTGACCGGCCTTTCCTGCCGTTGGAACCCGATCGAAGCACGGCATGGCGAAATCGTCTCGATCATAGCCACACCGGGGGCGTCGCGCGACTTGCGCGGGTTTCAGTTTCTGGCTTCCGACATCATCGCCCTCGCCGGCAGGCAGGAGCGCAATGGCCACCCGGTGCCGGTGGACGGCCCGGGCTACAGTCTGCTGCCCGCCGGCCTGGATGTCGAGGCGCGGGCGATGGCCACGGCAGGATGGCGGTGGCGGTCGAAGCTGTGGATCGTGTTCCTGATGACGCTTACGGCTGTAACCGATCGATTTGGCTGGACGATTGGCCGTTTCGATCCGAAGGTCTACAAACGCGAGGTGGCCAGCAATTCGGATTTCCGAAAGTTCGACGACGGCTTGAAGATGACCATCGACGTTGACGCGGATGTGCTGCATCGGATCCAAGACCGGCTGAAGCAGGCGGAAGAGGCGGGCATCTGCAATTATGGCCTGCACCGCCAGAAGTCGGCCTTGATGACCTGCCTCGTCATCTCGCCGCTGCAGCGCGATCATGTTCATTTCATCGATGGCGCCGCCGGCGGCTACGCGATGGCTGCCGCAAGCCTGAAGGCGAAGGCGCCGGTCTGCTGACTGCTTGCGGAAATCGATTTCCGCAGCATGCCCTCACTCATGGTTCTTGGCACCGGTGAGCCGCGCCATGGGAGCGGGTAGCCTGTCCGAATTGACGGGAAAGCAGATTTTTGGACGCCTAACGATCAACATATGACCGTCTTCTGAACCGGATTTCGAGGTGCGTCGCGCAAGTCGGCGTGATCGGACCGAGCTATGTCGGGTTGCCGCTGTCGGTTGCGATCGCACGCGCCGGGTTCCCGGTTTCCGGCTTCGACATCGAAGCCCGGAAGGTCGATGCCTGAGCAACGGCCAATCCTACTTGAGGCAGTGACGTCGACAGCCGTGCCGGCCGGGCGGTTCCGCACCACTGCGGATTTGCCGAACTAGCCGTCTGCGATGCCATCATAATCTGCGTTCCGACACCGCTGACGAAACACCGGGAGCCGGAGAGGATCCCCGAAGGATCCGATGCTGTCGTCGTGGCAACCTACCACGACGCGATCGACTATCAGGCGATCGCTGATCACGCTCCTCTGGTCGTCGACACACGCAATGATTTTGGCCGCCTCGGGCTGGTCCAAGCGACAGTGGTGGTGAAGGCCCGACGATGTCTGAGACGGCGAATTCTTTGCCCGATGTCAGGATCGAGATTGCACTCCGCCGGAAGCCTCGCCACATAGGGTTCCAGGTGATAGATGCTGTTTACGCCTGCTTCCTTCCTGCAAGGAGTTATTTAGGAAATTCTTCGCCGGCTTTCGTCGCCGAAGCCGGCTTCACTGCCTTCACTTGTGTGGCGGATCAAAGGAGATGGCTCGTCTTCGACGGGTTTGAGATAGCATGAGCACAGCGCAAGCAGAAGTTTCCACCATTCTCATGGATAAAGTTGCCGACTGGCTGAGCCAATCGGCGCTGGCGGGCAACGACCTGGAAACATTGGTAAAGGGCTTTTGTGAACGGTTGGCTGCTGCCGGCCTGCCGCTGAAGCGGGTGCATTTGAGCTTTTCGATGCTTCATCCGCTCTATGACGCGCTTGGTTTTACCTGGCTTCGCGGCCAGGGCCTGGAAGTGGAAGGCTTCCGCAGTGAGAACGGCGTTCATTCCGACAGATTCCTGACCAGCCCATACTACCATCTGCTCAGCAACAAGCTCGACCACCTGCGGCGCCGGCTTGACCCCTCGGTGCGATCGGAGTTTCCTGTTTTCGACGACCTCAGGCGTATGGGCGTCACCGATTACATGGCATTCGTGCATCCCTTCAACGGCGATACCAGCCAGGGCATGATGGGGTCGTGGTCGACCGACAGTGCGTCTGGCTTCAGCGACGGCATGATTTCGGCGCTATTGCGGATCCAGAACTATCTCGCTATCGCCACCAAGATGGCGGTGCTCACCAAGCTCGCCGACAACATGATGACCACTTATCTTGGCGGCGACGCCGGCAGACGTGTGCTGGACGGCCAGATCAAGCGCGGCGAGGGTGACACAATCCGGGCCGCACTGGTCATGGGCGATATGCGGGGGTCGACAAGGCTTGCCGAAACCTCCGGTCGCGAAATCTACATCGATACGCTGAACCAGTTTTTCGATGCCATCGCTGCACCTTTCAATCGCAAAGGCGGGCAGATCATGAGTTTCCTGGGGGATGGCTTCATCGCCGTCTACCCCTGCGAAAGGCATCGCTCGCAGTCCGAGATCGCCTGCCAGGCTGCTCTTGCGGCAGCGCACAAGGCCAGCGCGCGCATGATGGAGCTCAATCTGCGCAGAAAGGAGCAGGGGTTGGGCGACATAAAGTTTGGTATCGGCCTGCATGTCGGCAATGTGATGTTCGGCAACGTCGGACTTACCGACCGGCTGACATTCTCTGTCTTCGGCTCGGCTGTAAACGAGGTCCAGCGTCTCCAGACCCTGACCAAGAAATATCCGCACAGCGTTCTCGCCAGCAAGGACTTCGCCAGCTATTGCGGCGACAACAGTTGGCTGACGCTCGGCACGGAGGAACTGGCGGGTATCAAGCAGAAGCTGACGGTGCTTTCACCCGATTTGTCGGGTGCTCTCGCGCTCGATGAAGACGCTGCGCCGATTCAGGACCGGATATCGGACGCCGAGCAGGTCATGCTGCTTCATCGCGATGCCGCGCGGTTGTCGGCAAGCGACCGGAGGAAGCTCCAGTAACCGACACGATCCGGTCCGAAAGCCTTGGTGTGCAGCCCGGTCGCCGGTTCCGTCGCGGAATTCGATTCGAATCCAAGTTGCTCTAGGCTGGCAATACGCTAGTCTCGCTTTTTGGGTCTGCCGCCCGGCAGACTGCCAGAGTGGGGCTGGTGTGAGGATGAATTCGGGCATTGATCTGCTGCGGATCGAGGATCTTGGCATCTCTTTTGCCATGATCGGGGGACCGTTGCATGCCGTCAGACGCGCAAATCTCCGCGTCCTGCCCGGCAAGGTTACCGCGCTTGTGGGCGAGTCCGGTTCCGGAAAATCGGTTCTCAGCCAGGCAGTGATGGGCATTTTGCCGAATACGGCCCACGTTCGCGGCCGTATCCTGTTTTCTGATCCTGAAAAGCCTGGCACGACGCAAGACATCCTGCAGATGCAGCGTGACGGAACCGAAATCCGGGCGTTGAGAGGCAGCCGCATCGGCAAAATCTTTCAGGAGCCAATGACATCGCTCTCGCCGCTGCACACGATCGGCAACCAGGTCAGCGAATCCTTGCAGATTCATACGCCTATGGCTCGGGCGGAGCGCAAGGCGCGGACCGAGGAAATGCTCGGCCTTGTCGGCTTCCCCAATCCCAAGCGCGCCTACGACATGTATCCATTTGAACTTTCGGGAGGATTGCGGCAACGCGCCATGATCGCCATGGCGCTTATCTGCCGGCCTGCTTTGTTGATCGCCGACGAGCCGACGACGGCGTTGGACGTCACCATCCAGGCGCAAATCCTGCAATTGCTGCGCGGGCTTCAGACCAAGCTGAACATGGCGATGCTGCTGATCACGCACGACCTCGGCGTGGTCGCCAATGTCGCCGACGAGGTGGTGGTCATGTACCATGGCGAGATCATGGAAATGGGGCCTGTCGAGGCGATATTCCGCCGGCCGGGCCACCCTTACCTGAAGGGCCTAATGGCAGCCGTTCCGCATTTCGACCTGAAGCCCGGTGAAAGGCTAAAGGCGCTCCGCGAGGTGCCGGTGAATGTCGGGAACCTGCTCGGCAAGCAGACTGCCCCGGCATCGAAGGGGCCAGACGACATCCTGCTGTCGGTAAGGGATCTGACTAAGACCTTCACCATCCGCAAGTCAGGATGGTTCAGCGGGGGTCATCAATCCTCTGTTCGCGCCGTGGACGGCGTGAGCTTCGACATCAGGCGGGGTGAGTGTCTGGGTCTGGTCGGCGAAAGCGGCTGTGGCAAAACAACCGTCAGCAAGATCCTCATGCGGGCCATTACCCCCAGCGGCGGTTCTGTGATCTTCAACGGCCGCGATGGACCGACCGACGTCCTGGGCGCAGAGGGAGATGCCCTGCGCATATTGCGCGCGAAAATCCAGATGGTCTTCCAGGACCCGGTTTCGTCGCTTTCACCTCGCATGACGGTGGAGAACATCTTGAGCGAGCCGCTGGAGATCCATGAGCGTGGCAATGCGGCGTCCCGACTCGCCACGGTCAAGAGCCTGATGCAGGCAATCGGGCTCGATCCGCGCTTCATCAAGCGTTATCCGCACAGTTTCTCCGGCGGGCAGCGTCAGCGCATCGGCATCGCGCGCGCATTGGCGCTGGGGCCTGAACTCCTGATCTGCGACGAGCCGGTTTCGGCGCTCGATGTCTCTGTCCAGGCGCAGATCCTGAATCTTCTGAAGGACCTGCAAAAAGAACTGGGCCTGACCTACCTGTTCATATCCCACAATCTGGCGGTGGTGGACTACATGGCAGACCGCATCGCGGTGATGTGCGGCGGGCGTATCGTCGAGCTTGCGCCGCGCGAAATTCTGCTCAGGAAACCAATCCACCCCTACACGCGCTCCCTGGTCGCCGCGGTACCTTTCCCCGATCTCGACCGGCCGATGGATTTCAAGACGCTGAAGCTCGGCGGCGCTTCTGACACCAGCGCATGGGGACCACAATTCCGCGAAGAAGGCGACGAGGATGTCCTGGCGCCGCTCGATCTTGGCGGCGGCCACCTCGTGCTGGCCCGACGTTCGGCCGATGTCAGCGAGTTACGCCATTGATCAGCCGTCGCACCGTCCTTGGCGTGATGGCTTCGGCACTCCTGCCGGGCACGTCGCGCGCTGGCGACCTGGAGCCGGAATTTCTTCGGCCGCAGCTGACGGCCAGGGCGCTGCCAGCACTCACCGAGCGCCTGCCCAAGAGCCCGCGCGCCTTGAATCTCGCCACGATGGGCCGGCAGCCGGGCCAATATGGCGGCACGCTGCGTACGATCATCGGCAGCCAGAAAGATATCCGGATGATGACGATTTACGGATATTCTCGCCTGGTCGGCTACGACGAAAAGCTTAGCTTGCAGGCCGACATTCTCGAAAATTTCGACGTCGCGGATGATCGCATCTTCACGTTCAAGATACGGGAAGGACACAAATGGTCCGACGGCAGCCTGCTGACGCCGGAGGATTTTCGCTATTGTTGGGAAGATGTCTGGCTGAACGATGAGCTTTCGCAAGGCGGGCTCGCCCCGACCCTGATGGCGGACGGCAAGCCGCCACGCTTCGAGATCGTCGATCCGTTGACGGTGCGCTATAGTTGGGATGCGCCCAATCCCGACTTCCTGCCCAAGCTCGCTGCCGCTTCGCCGATATCGCTTGTTCTGCCATCCGCCTATCTCAAGCAGTTCCACAAGAAATATCAGGATCCATTCCGGCTCGCCGGCCTGATGAAGGAGAACCGGACCCAGAAATGGACGCTCCTGCATATCCGTATGTCGCGGCAATATCGCCCGGAGAACCCGGAACTGCCGACGCTCGACCCCTGGCAGAACCGAACCAAGCCGCCGGCCGAGCAATTCATCTTCGAGCGCAACCCCTTCTTTCATCGGACAGACGAGAACGGCCGGCAACTGCCCTATGTTGACCGAATCATCATGAATGTCAGCTCATCGGCGATCATCTCCGCGAAGACCGGGGCGGGCGAGAGCGACCTGCAATGCATGGGAATTGACTTCAGCGATTACTCCTTCCTGAAGGACGCGGAGAAGCGCTATCCGGTGAAGATGCACCTGTGGAAACGCACACAGGGTTCTCGGCTGGCGCTGCTGCCGAATCTGAATTGTGCCGACCAGGTGTGGCGTGGCCTTCTGCGTGACGTGCGCGTGCGCCGCGCACTTTCGCTCGCCGTGGACAGGCGCGAGATCAATATGGCCGTGTTCTACGGATTGGCGCAGGAAAGCGCCGATACGGTTTTGTCCGAGAGCCCGCTCTACCGGCCGGAATTCGCTAAAGCTTGGGTTGCCCATGATCCCGACCAGGCCAACGCGCTGCTCGACGAGGTCGGGCTTCTGGCACGTGACGATGACGGCCTGCGGATACTTCCCGATGGACGCTCTGCCCAGATCATCGTGGAAACCGCCGGCGAAAGCACGCTGGAAACCGACGCGCTCGAACTCATCACCGATCACTGGCGAAAGATCGGCATCGCCCTGTTCATCCGGACTTCGCAGCGCGACATCTTCCGCAGCCGCGCGCTTGGCGGCCAAATCATGATGTCGATGTGGTCGGGCATCGACAATGGCGTGCCGACCGCCGACATGAACCCGAGTCAGTTGGCCCCCACAATCGACGATCAGCTGCAATGGCCGCTCTGGGGTGCTCACTACTTGTCTCATGGCAAGATGGGCGAGGCGCCCGATCTTCCTGCAGTGATCGAGTTAATGGTTTTGCTCAAGCGCTGGAACGCATCGACCGAAGCGACAGAGCGCGCCGAAATCTGGAATTCGATGCTGTCGATCTACACCGATCAGGTGTTTTCGATCGGGACCGTGAACGGAACGCATCAGCCGATTCTGGTGTCCTCACGGCTGCGCAATCTGCCTGACAAGGCGCTCTTCGGCTACGATCCGACCGCCTATTTCGGTGTCTACATGCCGGATACATTCTGGCTTGGAGAGTCCTGAGCGTGCTTCGATATATTGTCTGGCGCATTACTGTGATGGTTCCAACGCTGCTGGTGATATCAGCGCTGGTGTTCACGATCATCGAACTTCCCCCCGGCGACTATTTCGACAGCTATGTCGCCGAGCTTCGGGCACAGGGCGAAGGGGTGGATTCCGATCGCATCGAGATGATGCGCAAGGAATATGGTTTCGACAAGCCGCCGATCATTCGTTACTTCTATTGGGTCGGCGGGATGCTGCACGGCGATTTCGGCTATTCCTTCGAGTATGAGTTGCCGGTTCGCGACGTCGTCGGGGACCGAATGTGGCTGACTGTGCTGGTTTCCTTCGTCACGATCATCTTCACTTGGCTCATCGCCTTTCCGATCGGCATGTACTCCGCGACGCATCAATACAGTTGGGGCGATTACGGCCTGACCTTTTTTGGCCTCCTAGGCCTTGCCATTCCGAACTTCATGCTGGCGCTGATCCTGATGTATTTCGCCAACATCTGGTTCGGCACGTCCATCGGCCATCTCATGGACCCGCAATATCTCAGCGAGCCGATGAGCTGGGCCAAGGCGAAGTCGATACTCTCCCATCTCTGGATCCCGGTCTTGATCATCGGCACCGGCGGCACGGCAAGCATGATCCGGCGGCTGCGCGCCAATCTGCTCGATGAGCTACACAAGCAATATGTGGTGACCGCGCGCGCCAAAGGTCTTCATCCGTTCAGGGCGCTGGTCAAATATCCGCTGCGCATGGCGCTCAATTTCTTTATTTCCGACATCGGCTCCATCCTGCCGGCCATCATCTCCGGCGCCGAAATCACCGCGATCGTGCTGTCTTTGGAAACGACCGGGCCGATGCTGATCAAGGCGCTGCAGAGCCAGGACATGTATCTGGCGGGGTCGTTCCTGATGTTCCTCGCCTTCCTGACGGTTATCGGCGTCCTGATTTCCGACCTGGCGCTGGCGCTGCTGGATCCACGAATTCGTTTGCAGGGCGGCAGCACCAAATGAAAACGGATTCGCCGCTCCCCGCACCGAGTGCTCCACTAGAACACTATGTTTCCAGCGCGCCCTTTGACCTGCAGTCGGTCGAGGCGATGACGGTGGAGCAGTCGAAGGTCTTTCAGGCGTCGCAGTTGCGGCTGATGTGGTGGAAATTCCGCTTGCACCGGCTCGCCCTTGTATCCGGCATATTCCTGGTAGTGCTTTATTTCGGGATATTAATCTGCGAGTTCCTGGCGCCCTACAACCTGCACACGCGCAACATGGACTACATCTATTCGCCGCCGCAGCAGGTGCACCTGTTCCACAACGGCCAGTTCGTCGGGCCGTTCGTCTATGGCCGCCAGATGACGCTGGACATGGACACGCTCAAGCGGAACTACATCGACAACCAGGACGATGTTCAGCGGCTCCGTTTCTTCTGCAAGGCCGATCGTTACCGGTTCTGGGGCCTGATCGAAGGTGACAGGCATTTTGTCTGCGCTGCCGAAAACGGTCAGCTTTTCCTGGCGGGCACCGACCGGCTGGGGCGCGACGTGCTCTCGCGCATGATCTATGGCGCACGCATTTCACTGACAATCGGCCTCGTCGGCATCAGTTTCAGCTTCCTGCTGGGCATCGTCATCGGCGGACTGGCCGGTTATCACGGCGGTATCTTCGACCTGATCGTTCAACGAATAATCGAAGTTCTGCAATCGATTCCCAGCATTCCGCTATGGTTGGCCCTGGCGGCGATCATGCCGATAACCTGGAGCCCAATCCTGATCTATTTCGGCATCACCGTCATCCTCGGAGTGCTCGACTGGACCGGACTGGCGCGGGCCGTGCGTTCAAAGCTTCTGGCCTTGCGCGAGGAAGATTACGTTCTCGCCGCGCAGTTGATGGGCGCCGGAAGCAGCCGCATCATTAGGCGGCATCTCATTCCCGGCTTCATGTCGCATCTGATCGCGACGGCGACGCTCTCGATTCCTGGCATGATCCTGGGCGAGACGGCGCTGAGCTTCCTCGGGCTCGGCCTGAGGGCGCCGATAACCAGCTGGGGAATCCTGCTCACCGAGGCGCGCAGCGTCAGCGTGATCGCGTTCTATCCATGGCTTCTCCTGCCGATGCTCCCCGTCATTCTCGTCATCATGGCGTTTAACTTCCTCGGTGACGGCTTGCGGGACGCCGCAGATCCCTACAAGTGAGGTCGTTATTTTGCCGCGCGCCGTGCCGCCTATTCCACCCGGTATGATCCTTGCCGGCTGCCTGTACGGTTGTTGCAGTGTTCATCGTCCGCCTCTATATGTTCCGACACGTGATCGAGTTTGGCACTACGCCTTCGGGATACACCCGTGAACAGTTCGTGTCGGAGGCATTGCCGATCTTGAGCTGGTTCAGGACACACAAAGCATATGAGTCGCCTTGAGAATTTCATCAGCAGGATGACCGCACAGCGCGACATTCTCGACCAAGTCTGCGTCGAGGTGGCGAAGATGGAGGGGCTTGTGCTCGAGCTCGGCCTCGGCAACGGACGGACGTTCCACCATCTGCGCGAGCGCCTGCCCGGGCGCCGGATCGTGGTGTTCGACCGCGAAGTCGGTGCACATGCCAGCTCAATTCCCGAAGCCGAAAACCTCGTGCTCGGCGAAATACGCGAGACGGCCCGCAAGTTCATTGGCATCGAAGCCGCCCTTGTTCATGCCGACATCGGCACCGGCTATGACGATCGCGATGCAGTGACTGCTACCTGGCTTCCCGATCTGATTGCGAGCCTGCTTCGCGTCGGCGGCTTCGCGGTCAGTGGCACGCCGCTCGATCACCCGCTGCTGCAACGCCTCCCGGCGCCGACTTCAGAGCCCGCCGATCGTTATTTCCTCTGCAAGCGCGTGTGAGCGGCCGAGAGCCCTCATCTTTTCACGCAAACGATGCTCTACCGCAATTCCAAGGGAAAGTGCTAGGCGCTTTTCCCGAAAACCGTTTACACTTCCTTGGAATTGCTCTGGACGGCCCAATTGCTCAGGGGATTGTATACACCGCTATCTCCCGCTCGATGCCGCGCAGCGAGACTTCGTGAAGCACGGGCGTCAGAGCGTTCCTGCGCAACAGATCGGCGGTGAGATTGTCGTCGACCACTGCACGGGTGGCGAAGATAGCCTGTGCGTTGGCCAGGTTCTGGACCCGTGAAGCAATGTTGACCGTCTGGCCGAAATAGTCCTGTCGCTCGTTCATGGACACGGCGATGCAGGGGCCGGCATGGACACCGATCTTGAGCAGCAGATCCTCGCGCCCGCTTCTGTCATTGAGCGCACGCATGGCATCACGCATCCTGAGGGCCGCAGCCATCGCGCGATCAGGCGTCGCGAATGTCGCCATCACCGCATCACCGATGGTCTTCACCACCGCGCCTGCCTCCGCCGCGACGATCTCGTGCAGAACCTGGAAATGCACGTGCACGAGATCGAAGGCTGAAAGGTCGCCCACCCGCTCGTAAAGCGCGGTCGATCCGCGCAGGTCGGTGAACAGGAAGGTGAGGCTGGTGATCTTCAGGCGCTGGTTGATGTCGAGCGTATCCGTACGATAGAGGTCGCGGAACGTCTGGTTGGTGAGCAGGCGCTTGGCGGTCAGAAAAGGCCGGCGTTTGCCCAGGAGATTATGCAATGCCTCGCCGGCGATGAAGACTGCCGGCAGCACGCGGGTGTCGGTCCTGTTTTCCAGCGAAATACGCAGCGGACCGGGTAGCATTTCCAGTGTCTGGTTCTGGACATGGTCGCGGTCGAAAGCCAAAGACAGGCTTCGCCGCTCTTTTGTTGGTTTGCCCTTCGCGTCGATGAACTGCGCTGAATGGGTGACCGGCTCGAAGACGATGATGAATTCGGGCGGAAGCTGTATAAGCAGGACGGCCTTTTCACCCGGCGCCAGCTCGATATCCTCCAGCGAGAACGCTCCTATGTTTTTCGCCAGATCCTCTTCCGGCAGATCGACGCCGGATCCCCAGTAAATCTGGCGAAAATATTCCACCAACGGCAGTTCGTGTGGATTGTGGGCGGCAATCCTGCGCACGCGAGGGCTGACGGTGAATGTCACCTCGACCATCTCATCAAGGGTCGGCGAATAGCCTTCGGAGCATAGCGCGCAGGTGTATTCGTCCTTCTGCAGGGTTTTCAGCGTAGCGTTGGTGTCGAGCACGCCGCCACAGCCGGGGCACAGAACATTCCATGAAATGTCGAAGATGCCCACCCGCGCCGCATGGAGGAAGGCGCTTATGGCGCGTTCCTCGTCGAGGCCATGCTTGCTGGCGAAAGCCGGCACATTGATGCGGCAAAGTTCATAATCCTTGCCTTCCGCGATGGTCCGCCGGATCGCGTCGATTGCCTGGAGATCGACATCGGTTGATTGCCGCAAAAGCGAGAACAGATCCTGAATTTCGGTCATCGTGCAGGCTCCGGAAAATGCGCCCCCTAGGTGGTTCACCGGAACCGGTCTTTGTTCCGAGCGCTCCATCTTACTTCGAAACGGATCGTACGGCCATTCGAATGGCAAAGCCCGCGCGACGGTTCAATTTCCGTCGGGATTTTCACCGATCGCAAGCGGCACTATGGTGAGTCCATGGGGTATTCATCTTTGGGACTTTCTCCCGCGCCGACACCCGGCAACCCGCCATTTCCCGCGGCCCTGCGGCTTTTCTCGGCGGGGGTCATCATCGTCCTGATCGTCGGCGCCGGCCTGTTTTTCGCGCCTGCGCTGGTCAAGCCGCGCTGGCCCTGGGCCGTCACGCCGTTCAATGCCCGCTTCCTCGGCGGCTTCTACACCGCCGAAATGGTCGTGATGGCGGCGCTGCTGGTCTGGAACCGCTGGTCGCCAGGCAGGCTCGTGCTTGTCATGGCCTTCATCTTCACCGTCATCGTGTCGGCGGCTTCGTTCTTCAGTCTCGGCTATTTCAACTTCGAGCGCAAAGCGCCCTGGCTCTGGTTCTTGGTCTATCTTGCTTCGGTCGCGGTATCCGGATCGTTCCTTTGGCGGGCCAGGGGCCGTCCTTCCGCAAAGGGCGTGACCTTAAACTCTGCATGGCGCGGCTACATGTCGATGGAAATGGTGATCCTCGGGCTCTATGGCGTCGGTCTGTTGCTGTTTCCCCTGACATTCGGCGGCTTCTGGCCGTGGCCGATCGACGCCTTCCACGCTCAGGTCTACAGCGCCATCTTCCTCGCCGGAGCGGGCGGCACATATCTCGTCAGGAAAAGCGCGCCGCGCGAAGAGTTGCTGGTGCTCGGTCTGGCGCAGTTTCTGGTCGGCTTGTGCCATCCTTGGCCTTGTCATCACCGAGGCCGCAGTGCACCGGATCGACTGGACGGCGACGGGAACATTGTGCTGGCTCGCCCTTTTCGGCTGGATCGGAATCAGCGGCATCTTCAAACTCTACGCCGTCTCCTGGTACTTCAGCGCGCAATCGGCATCATAGGATGATGAGATGGCTGGATTTTCAGATGATGTCCGGTGCATCGTGCCGGGCCCATTGCCTTTGCCGGGAAAGCCATGACCAGCACGACCTCGCCATTCCCAAAGAAAATCCAGCCGCAACTCCGGGCCATTCGGCCAAGCGATGCGGAGGCGCTTTGCGCCATCTTCAACATGCCGGGCTTCCGCTGGGGCACGCTCAGGATGCCATTCGAGATGGTGGAGCAGGTAGAACGGCGTATCGCCAAGTCCGGCCAGGAAACCACCTGGATCGTTGCCGAGCTGGACGGCAAGGTCGTCGGCCATGGCAGCCTGGTCGTGCAGGGTTCGCCGCGCCGTTCGCACATCGGTGAGATCAATATCGGCCTTGACGATGGCTTTGTCGGCAAGGGTATCGGCTCTGCCATACTTGGCGCGCTGCTTGACGTGGCCGACAACTGGCGCGCCCTGAAGCGAGTCGAATTGACCGTCTATGCCGACAATGAACCGGCCATCCGCCTCTACACAAGCCACGGCTTCGAGGTCGAAGGCCGGCATGTGAAGGCCGGCTTTACCGAAGGGCGGTATCACGACCTTCTGAGCATGGCCCGGCTGCGGTTCTGATGACCACGGACTTTGATCCGACCCTTAAGGCTCCGGTGGATGTTCTGGCAGTGCTATCACTGCTCTGCCCGGAAGTCGTGCGTGACATCGAGCAGAACTGGAATGCACCGGTTTCCGAATACGCCCGCCATCTGTGGCGGCCGGTGGCAAGGCCTGCATCGAGTCCGGCGATCGCTGCCCGTTCGATCCTGCTTGATATACTGCATCAGCGCCTTGATTTGATCATGCAGCCTGAAGAGGTCGGCAAGGCCCTTGAAGAATTCGACCACAGACCGGTGATTCAGTCCGGCCTCCACTGCCTGCTTCTGATGGACCGGATCACCTTCGATGCCCTCCTGTTTGCCTGGCTCGGCGCGGTCGAAAACGGGCTGTCGGCCTTCGTCGGCTTCATGGGAACGACGATGACCATGGAGACAATTGGCCGGGAGGGGCCGGGATGGCTCGATGTCGGCGACGACAAGGTCAACTTGTTTGGCATGGGGCGCCACAAACTATGCCGCAAAAGCGCCTGCGCGGCCGGCCCGGTCACCCTCAACAAGCGGGCGCTCGAAGCGGTGGGCGACGAAACGGATGCCAGCCGCTGGCTGGGCACACTGCTCGCCAGCCAGGACAAGGTGTTTGGAACCGCCGCCGATGCACTGACAGAACTCAACGAGGATCTGGTCGCCGATTGGGATCGTTCCGGCATGGCTCGGCCGGTGTTCATCGATGACCGGCTCGCGGCTTCCGTCGTGGCGCGGCATCTGGACCATGACAGCAGCCTTCTTTCCAAGCTGCTCCTTGAGCCCGCAAGGCGTCAGCGTCTCGAACGTACCCTGCAAGAGACCGAATCGAGCCCATTTGGCAGATTCCTGCCCAATGCCACGGCCTATTTCTGGGGCATTCGCGAGGAGCGCGTGCGCAAGCTCGTCCTCGAGAACGGGCACCTGATCGAGCCTGAAAGGCCGAATGGTCTTTCCATCCCGTTCGAGCGGGCGCATCTCAAGCAGGCGCTGCTGGACGGCGTGCTGCTGCCGAACTTGTTCCTGACGTTCCTCGTTCTTGCCATATTGCCGCGCGTGCGGGTCGTGGGCGGCCTGAGGCAGATCGGTTATGTAGCGCTTTTCCATTCGATCCTGCTGGCCGCGCTGGATGAAACCGCGCCGGAAGAGCGCGGTCTGGCTGCCGAGTTGCAGGTTCGGGAAAATGCCTGGGGCACCCGGGTCATCGATGAAAAAATGTCGGTCCGCGAACAGGTTGCCGGCCTGCCGGCAGGGAGGCTGTTTCCTGACCTGCTCGGGCACTACCGTTCGCACACCTTTGCCGAGACGACCGACGACCTGAAACTGGTTCGTGAAAACGCCCGATGGCGCAAGATAGGCCGAGCCTTTGGCGTCTGATCCGGGCCGCATGCCCTCATTTGTCATTGCACTATTCCGGCCTTGCGGAGCCCGTCGACCGTGAGTTCGATATCGGCAGGGTTCTTGTAAGGCAAGACTTTGCGACGGTATTCCAGCGAATAGTCAGGATTGACGCGAGCAGTTCCTGCCATGCCGCCACGCGTGGGGAAAACGGCCCAGATGGCCGTAACTGTCGTTGCGAGCCAGCCCCAAGTCGCCCAATGAGGGTCACTAGTTGGGTCAAATCTTTGCGTTGATCATTTGCGGCTTGAGATGCAGTGCGCTCCAGGATCGTCAACCGGAAATCAGGCTGGGAGCCGCCACATTCGTACACGACCTGCACCACGCAATTCCGTTTCCTCAAGTGGGTCGCAAGCAAATTTTGGCCCAAGCAGTTGGCGCGTTGCATCGGAGATACGGATTTCACCGGGCTCCGCGGACGTTTGAATACGTGAGGCGAGATTAACGGTCTCGCCCCACAGGTCATAGGCGAACCGCCTTTTGCCTATGACGCCAGCGACGATCGGTCCCGAGTGAATTCCAATTCTCAGCCTTATCGGTTCTCCTGCGAAGAGTTCGCGCTTGACCGCCTTGCGCAGTTCAACTGCATAGTGCGTGAGGGCTCGTGCATGATCGGATCGCGCGGTGGGCAGGCCAGCGACCACCATGACACAATCGCCGATAGTCTTGATCTTTTCGCAGCCGTGTCGTTCCGAGAGCCTATCCGCCGCCTTGAAGAAGTAATTCAAGATAGCGAGCGTAGTCACCGCTCCGACGCTGCGCGCTCTTTCGGTAAAACCGACGATGTCGGCAAAAAGCACACTCACCTCCGCGTGGTTGTCGGCAATTTTCTTTTGCGCTTTCAACCGCTCCGCGATCGACGCCGGAAGAATGTTGAGGAGCAGGGATTCCGCGCGCTGGTATTCACGCGACAATCCCTCCTGACTCTTCCTCAACGCCTCATTGGCCGAATGTAACTTCTCGTTGAGTTGGCGCTCCCTCTCTTGCAGAAGAGTCATTTCATAAGCCTTCTGTTGAAGCCGCTGCTTGTTGTCGCGTTCGGCAGTGGCATCAAGAAAGAGCAGCCACACGCAGTCATCATCAGCAAAAAGATGAAGGTCCGCGACACGCCCGCTGGGCAGTTCGACCATAGGCATATGAAATGGAAGCTCCGGGCAAGGCAGCAAACCTTCCATGAATTCAAGCTGGTCGGCTACAGGCTTACCGATGCGAAGGCATGAGAGCCCGTAATGTTCAACGTTACCGCCCTTCGCCGCTGTCCGCAGCTGGGCGTCAATTTTCACATACGCAATAGCACGCTCGTTGTAGAAGAAATCGTAAATCCAGCTTCCGACCTCTCTTGGCAATCTTTGCATGGTCTATTTGGTGACCATCGAAGCGAGTTTAAGAAACGCATCATCGACATGCTCACCCGAGAGCGCACTTGTCAGATAGACTTGCCATCCGCGTTGCCTCAGTTCGTCAATTTCTCTATCTGGTATTACCCACCGATCGGCCAGATCTGATTTGTTGAAAAGCAGTACGAACGGCATAGCACCGAATTCAGCCTCGACCCGCTCGCGCAGCGTGAGTGCAGCGGTAAGGGTAGCGGCGCGGGTTCCATCGACGACAAGCACGAGGCCTGTCGCACCTCGCACATGGCTGACGCGGAATGAGCCGATATCATCTTCGCCGGCCAAATCCCATAAAATCAGATCCACTGTTTTGTCCGGGAGTGCGACACTCTTTTTGTCGATTTTCACTCCCACCGTGGTCAAGTAGGTCTCTGAAAAGATGCTTTTCACAAACCTGCGAACCAGGCTCGTCTTTCCAACAGAGAACCCGCCCAACATACAGATCTTTTTTTGCAACATCTTGGGCTCCCACCTAGTCCAAGTTTACCGTAACGGAAACCCGGCGATTGGTGGAGCTACCAGCCTGACTATTTTCAGGCACCGCCGGTTCAAAGGTGCCCGCGCCCCGAACCAGCAGCAGTTCCGGGGCGACGCCGCGCTTGTTGAGAAGCGCACGAACTGTCTCGGCACGGGCGGCGCTGATCGACGCGTTGGCCGTCTCACGGCCCGTGGTGTCCGAATGGCCGGTCAACATGAACCGCGCAGTTACGCCTGACTTGCGGGCATTTTGGGCGAATTCCTTTATTTGATCCGCCAATCTGTCGAGAACCGGCGTCTGCTCTGGTCCCGGCACAACTTTGCCGGAAGAGAAGAAAATGTCGGTCGTCTGGATAGACTCTCTCAAATGATTGAGCTCTGCAAGGTCCAGCTCACGCAGTTGCGAGACATCCAGAACCACTCCGTCCGCCGAAAGTTGTTCAGCGGCGGCCTGCGCCCGGTCGATCCAGGCGGCAGGAGCCTCGCCCACGACAACGATGCGACCCTGGATGATCGAAAGTCGGACCGATTTCGGCGGCGTCAGCGACGCCGTCAGCCGCTTCACCACAAACTTCGGATCAAGGCTCTGGTAGAATTGCCACTGTGAATGAACGCGGGCAGGATCGACCTCCGTTCCGGACAGCAGAGCTTGCGGGTCGGCGGCAAGCGGGTCTCGCAGGCCGGAAATATAGAAATGTCCACCCCTGGTCGATTGTTGGGCGACGACAATTCCCGGTTGGGCCTCAAGTCGCGACACATAATACTGCCAGTGCTCCGCCGCGCGTGCTTCGGGGCTCACATCACGAACCTTGGAAATGTCGAATTCCGGTCCACCTGCCGAAAGCTGTCGGGCCGCTGCGCGCGCCCGATCTATCCAGGTGTCGGGAGCCTCGCCCTCGGCAATGATGCGATTATTGACGATCGAAAGTCGTACTGTATCCGGTGGATACAGCGACGCCGTCAGCCGTTTCAACACGAACTCCGGCTCAAGGCTCTGATAAAATTGCCATTGTGAATGAACCCGGGCGGGATCGACCTGCGTTCCAGACAACAGCGACTGCGGGTCGTCGGCAAGCGGGTCTCTCAGGCCGGCAATATAGAATCGGCCATCGCGTATTTTTTGTTGTGCAACGATGATGCCCGGCTGGGCCTCCAGTCGCGACACGTAGGCCTGCCAGCGCTTCGCCTCGAGTACTTCGGGGCTTACGTCACGAACCTTGGAGATGTCGAATTCCGGTCCGCCTGCCGAAAGCTGTCGGGCCGCTGCACGCGCCCGATCTATCCAGGTGTCGGGAGCCTCACCCTCGGCAACGATGCGCTCATTGTCGATTGATAGTCGTACTGAATCCGGCGGAGCCAGCGACGCCTTCAGCCGCTTCAGCACGAACTCCGGTTGAAGGCTCTGATAGAATTGCCACTGCGAATGAACCCGGGCGGGATCGACCTGCGTTCCAGACAACAGCGACTGTGGGTCGGCGGCAAGCGGGTCTCTTAGGCCGGCAATATAGAATTGGCCGTCGCGCGCCTGTTGTTCGGCAACGATGATGCCCGGCTGGGCCTCCAGTCGCGACACGTAGGCCTGCCAGCGCGACACATAAGCCTGCCAGCGCTGCCCGGATTGCCAGGAAAGAAAGAACCAACCGCCTGCCAGAATCAAAAACAGCAGGGCCACGGCGGCCACCAGCCACGGAAATCCCTCGTTTGATTCCTCCTGCTTCTGCTCCACGCAGGTCCGCAATTGCGCCTCTACCCCGGCCAACTGCGAACTGTCGCCGTCAAACTCTACTAAAGCCTGTGAGCATTCCTCATGGATGCGAAGCAATACATCGCGAACTATTTCATGCAATTCCTCTGGCGGATTTCCCCGGATCACCGAAACCAGGGTCGCAAACGGTCCAACTTCCGACCAGAGACGAAGGTCGCCAAAACGGATAGTGTCCAGGCCGCTCTGCTCTCTCTCGTTGAATGAATCTTTCACAAAATCTTGAATTGCACTAAGCATCGACGAAATCAGCTGGGGATCTTCGCTCGTCGCATTGTCGGCAGCTACATGCGCTATCAAAAGCCCGGAATTACGATTAATGAGAAAGGCATGCTCTACACGATAGATAAGAGAATGCTTTAGGACAACTTCCGAGAAGCTCGCACCTGTCCTCCAAGCTTCAAATCTCCACTTGAGCCCATGCCAGGTAAATATATGTCTTAAAGTTTCATTCAGTGACTGAAATGTCTGGTCGATCTTTTCCCCGATCGACTTGCGGATTGCCGGCAGAAACACCGGGTATAATATATCCGTCAGCGTGCGCGGGCTCTTCTGGATTGACCGTTGCACAGCCCGTTCGACAGCTGGCGCAAGCGCCTCGCCGAGCTGCGCATGAGTCGCTCGCGCGACCGCAATGGGAAGAACATCGCCCACCGCTGCCGCAAGCTGCTCGGGTTCGTCCAGCAGATGCGTAACTCGTGAAAGCTCCGAAATTTCGCGGCTGACCAGCAACTGGCGCAGCGTTTCCATGCGAGGATCGGCGGTTGGAACTCCGTCGAAACGCGCACGATAGTCCGGATCAACGTTCCGGGCAATTTCGACCAAAAGACGAGCCAGAGCCTCGCGATCAATTTCTGTATCGTTCGAGGCTGTTCTTTGTGGAAGACTGATTGGGTCGACGGTTGACGTCAAGGTCCCATCAACTCACTTTCCAGCTACGATCCGAGTTGCCCTTGCTGCCGACGGGATCCTGATTCAGACATTTCGCAACCTCTACAAACAGGCCAGCCAAAAGATTTCGGTCGGTCTTAACGTTGCTGAGATCGGCAAACATTTTCTCTATCAGCATCTGAACGCCTTCATTCTTCTGCTTAATTTCCTCACGCAACAAATGATCGTTTCGATTTATCCGGTCCGAAACGTCCCGCTCAAGCGCGCTCAATTGATCCGACAACGCACGCACCTGCTTTTCAAGTGCCTGGTTTTGCTCGCGAAGATTCCGGTCAATCTCCTTGTCGGCATCGGCTCGTGAGTCTTTTTCGTTCCGCAATTGCGCCGCGAGCGAATCGATCTGCTTCTTTGCATTTGACTCGTACATCTCAAGATTGCGCTTGGCTTCGGATTCGACATCCTTGAAGCGCTGCAACACCCGTTCTTCAAGCTTGGAAAAACGGCGGTCATAGTCCTGCATCTGGTTGCCGAACAGCAGATCGCGTATCTTGTCGACACCTACGGCGTCGCCGGCGCCCCCGTTTTCGCGAACCTGGGCCGCCATGAAGTTCAGCCCGCTTCCGTCTGCATTACCGATCAAATTTGCGTCCGCCTTGTTTGCGGAGGAAACGGCACTCGAAGTACTCGAAGATTCCTTGGCCATCCTTATACCCCTCTATTTGAACCACCTGCCACAGTGCAGAGACCCATAAACAGGTGAAGATGCCAGCAAAATCCGCGACCTGCAAGCCGGAATCTTCTTGGCGAAAGCCAATTTGCGTGCTCTTTTTACACGTCTTGGACCGGCCGAAAAAGCACCAGTACCGCTAGGTGTTGCTCTCGCCCCTCTCTGTGATAGCAACCATAGCCGTTTAATCTAATTGGTTATCGAGCGAAATCTACTATGAAGCCGAGTGATACAATGGCATTATGTATATCTATTTAAACAGACGTAAGTAATGAGTTTTCATTAGAAATTGCTAAAATAGCTGTTCCAGTGAGCAGCATATTGGCTCTCGCTCCGCTATATACTGCCACCATCAGCTTCCGGCGCGATCTCAACAGTAGAAGGAGAATCTTCTTCTTACACGAGGAATCGCCGATCAAGAATGCAGCCCGGAATCGAGGTGTTTCGGTCGATAGGAGAGAGCAATAGGTCCCAATAGCTGGCAGTCATTCAACCAAAGCTTCAGTGGGCTTGCATTGCTGCGTCGTCGATTGCAAAGGACGGCAGTTTGCCATAGCCAGGTGCCAGGGACCGCAGCTTGTGGTCATGGTGCCGATTTCAGGGATCGACATGAGTATGCGGCATGCTTGGTTTTGACGTGCATCTGCGACAGCCGGCGTCCGATCTCGGCGGCACGGATGAAATGCTGCGCCAGGCTTCTAATGTCGCTAGCACGACAGGAGCAAGCTCGCACTGCAGCCAAATGGCGGCGCGACGGCTCGGAAGAGTTTACGGGAGACTGTTTGGACGCAGCATCCTCGGTGACCGTTTCCTTTGGCGGGAAACCGCCGGCTATGTCTCGGGGCTCTTGTACCTTCGAACCAGGCTTGGGTAAGACGGCATGGCGCATAATCCATTGGTTTCAATCGTGGTTCCTGCGCACAACGCAGAGGTGACGCTGGCGCGCGCACTCGATTGCCTTCTCGATCAGGAAATCGTGGATTGGGAGGCGATCATCGTCGACGACGCCTCCACGGACCGCACCCCCGCGATCATTGCCAGTTATGTGGAACAAGATTCCCGATTTCGGACGTTGAATTCTTGCGCCCGTGGCCCCGCCGGCGCGCGCAATAGCGGGATTTCGACGGCGCGCGGCCACTGGCTCATGTTTCTGGATGCGCACGATTGGGTAGACGCCAGCTTCCTCGCGAAAATGCTAGCCGCACTGGAGGCTGCGCCCGATTCAGTGGCCGCCTATTGCGGCTCCCAATGCGTGATGCCCGATGGCGAACTTATCTGGTTGAGCATCTCGTCAGAGGTTGCGATCCAGCCCTTTGAAACATTTGCCCGCCGGTGTGCCATCGCCACCCACGCGCTGCTGCTCGACCGGGAGACAATCGTCGAGTTGGGCGGTTTCGATGTGTCGCTGCGCACATGCGAGGACTGGGATCTGTGGCAGCGCCTCGCCCGTCTCGGCAGAAATTGGGTAATGGTCGACGAGCCGCTCGCCTTCTACCGGGCTAGCCCCAACTCGCTCACCCGCAATTCATCTCAGATGCTGGCCGACGCGGAAATCGTCATCGCCCGTGGCTTCTCTGCCGACTCCAGAGTCAAACACCCGGTGACTATCCACGCCAACGGAGCGAACTCGGCGGATGGCCGCACCGCTTCCGAAGCACTCGCGTGGTTCGCATTTTGGAACGCCGCGTCGGATTGCGGCGGCGGCTCGGGCTCGATCAACCCGCAGTCCCTGCGCGCGCTTCCGGCCGGACGCAAGTGGGCGAGTGAGATCGCCAAGGTAGCCATCAACGGCCTTGCGGTGGGAAGCCTGTCTGTGCCGGCGCAACTGGCTGCCAGGTGGGGAAGGTTCGGCCGCGCCATCACCGAGTTGATTACCGAACTCGGCAAGGTCTGGGACAATCCCGCAGCGGCTCGCCGCATCCAGTATCAGCTTGAGCAAATGCTTCTCGAGGCCGACGATCTTGGCGCGCCGCGCAGGCTGGCGCGAACACTTGGAATCCGCGTCGACGCTCGAAATCCGACCTCGACCGAACTGCCGGAAGGAATCGACCAAATCTATGCCTACCTGATGATGGATGGCCACATCGAGGCCGTCGTACAATTCGGCGTGCTCGGGACAGTGACAAGGGATCATTGGATTGAACTGATCCGGAATTTCGCACCGCAAAAGGAGGCTGGCGCCAACACTCCGAACACGCTTCCAGCCCGGGCATTGTCAGGCACAGCCGAACGCGAGCCTGATCCGGACAGCCATTTCGGCAAACTCGCGAGATTGGCTGCGCAAGCGCGGGAGTTGGTCCGGTCGAGCGCCGAACCTGCGGAGCCTTCTGCCGCGCCGCGCCGTGCACGGCCCAGGCACGACGAGAATCGCACGTTGTTCTGGAATGGCTATTTCACGACCGAGGATCCCTGGAACTACAGTTCGTCCTATGAGCAGGAAAAATATGAGCGGCAACTCGAGATTCTGCCTGCGGGTCCCATCGGACGGGCACTTGAGCTCGCCTGCGCGGAGGGCCACTTCACGCGGCAGCTGGCGCCGCGAGTGGGCCATCTGACCGCAACCGACATCTCCGCCATAGCCGTGGGACGGGCCCGCGCGCGATGCAGCGATCAGCCGAACGTCGAATTCGGCGTACTGGATTTCTCCGCAGACACGCTGCCGGGTGAAATGGATCTGATCTTCTGTTCGGAAGTGCTCTACTATCTGGATGATCTCGCCGAGTTGCGGCGCATTGCCAAAAAATTCGCAGAGGCGTTGGCGCCTGGCGGCAGTTTCATCAGCGCCCACGCATTCGTGCTGCGTGACAATGTTGAAAGGACGGGGTTCGACTGGAACACATTCGGGGCACAAGCGATCTCAGAGGCGCTCGCAGCGACCGAAGGTCTCGTCCTCGAGCAGTCGATCCAGACCAAGCTCTATCGCATAGACCGCTTCCGCCGCCTGTCACCGCACGATGTAGTGACGGAACCGAGGATTGATCATGCGCCGATCCGCGCGCCCATCGGACTCGGGGTCGCCCGAAATATCGTCTGGGGCGGGGCGCGGGCCTTGCGCCGCGACGTCGCGCGCAGCGAGCGGCGGCCACGTATCCCTGTCCTCATGTACCACAGCGTCGCCGAAGAAGGTCCGGCTGCCCTCGCCCGTTTTCGGCTAACGCCCGCCGCATTCGCCAGCCAGATGGCATGGCTGCGCGCCAATGGCTTTCACGCGACCACGTCCGAGCAACTGGAACGGTCCATCGCCAACCGTCAGCCTTTCGCTGGCCGCCCAGTGCTCATCACCTTCGATGACGGTTTCCAGAATTTTGCCGACCAAGCCTGGCCAACCTTGCGCGCGAACGACCTGACCGCGGAAGTGTTCCTGGTGACTGACCTGGTGGGTGAAAGCGCGCAGTGGGATGCCGAAAACGGTCCGCCGACGCAGCTTATGGATGCCGGGACGGTGCGGCGGCTCGCCGCCGAAGGTGCGTTCTTCGGAAGCCATCTCGCGACGCATCGCGCGATCGATGGTCTGTCGAGCTCTGACTTGGCCGCCGAACTGCTGCGCTCTCGTATGTTCATCGAACGTTGGACCGGTCGGCCAACCTCGGCGTTCGCGGCACCCTTCTCTGTCACCGACCGACGGCTCGGCAGACTGGCCAAGGAGTCCGGCTATCGGATCGGCTTCGGCAGCAGACACGGGCCGGCGGACCTTAATTGCGATCCCATCGATCTTCCACGCATCGAGATTCGCGGGGATCGCTCGCTCGACGACTTTGTCGCCACCGTCGAGGCCATGCTCGATTAAACGGTGAACTTTGTCACGGTCATCGGTCCCGCTCACGTGCGCAAGATCGACGAAACGCTCCGCACTCGCCAGACTGCTGCGATCGCCCGATGTCACCCCGAGATCGGAATGACCTGCCCCGGCGGCTGAGTAAACACTGCCAAAATACCCGGCGCATCAGCATCTTCAAGCGCGGCATGCGTGGCACCTATCAGCCTTGCGCAAAAAAGCATCTGCACCGCGACCTCTCCGAATATGACTTCCGCCATAATTCACGCGTAGCCCCTGGCATGAACGACGATGCACGGGCCGGTCGCAGCCTCGATGGTATCGTCGGCAAGCGCCTCGCCTCGGGTTACTTCACACGGAAGCGAGCGACGGCGCTTAAGCCGAACCATAATAGGGCCTTTCGTAGGGTTCGGAGCTACCACCTGTGCAGGCTAACTGTATTCGATAGCCGCTTTTCCCGTGCAGATGGATTTCAGATTACGAGCAAATAAGTAAACGTCTCCGAAGTAATTCGGATACATTTCCACAAGCTTTTCTTTCTTATCTACCTCGACCAAGACAGCCTTCACCTCACTGCCCCTTAGCTCGATTTTTTGCTCGATCTCTTTCAGTTTTCGCGCACCTAATATAAGCGCCCAGAACGGCTCGATGGACAATTTATGATCTTTTCCATATTGAAGCAAATAGTATCGAGTTTTGGCTGCTTTATGTACGAAGTTTTCTGGGCAGTGAGTAGTATTATTGATTTTTTCTAGTATGCCGATCGCATCTATACGCTTGTTGAGATCCTGCAATTCTCGAACCCGGTCATTGTGATCCGGAACACTTACATGAACGGGGCACTGCTCAACGTGCGCGAATTCCGCCGACATAAGCTGGAAAAGGCGAAGCCAATCCTGGTCGCCCTCTCCGTGCTTCAAATCCTGGCCCCGGAATAGCCCGACAGCCTCAACCGCAGTTGCCCATGAGTGCTGAAGCTTGGTACGAACTTGCAACTCGATGCGTCGTCCGTCGAAAGCCTCGGTGTCGGCATCTCTGGGTCGGTATTTGAAAACAATATGGTGACTTCGATACCCGTCCGGCTTCGGCTCATCGATATAGTTAAACTCCCTAGAGTGGATCTCATGGGGGAACTTGTCTCGCATCGATGCGAGAAGCGAGCGAACACCTTTGATATCGGCCATGATCGCTCGGCAACCGCCGATGTCGTTCATGGTGTCCAAATTGGTGGTGGACTCTCGAAGCTTCCGACGAATGGATGCCATGCGCTTCGGCCGGGATGCCATGTCGCCCTCCAGTCGCAGGGCTCTTATGTGATGACCGACAGAGAACCGAACGCTGCGCATCGGCAGAAAGTGCGAGTCGCGCCAGCTATTGGCGATTGAGAAGATTTCGAGTGCGTCCACATACTGGCCGACAGTGATGTCTCGTCCGAACTGAATAGGTTTTGCCAGCCGGTCGCCTGCCTTGCGAACGGCTTTCATGCTGTAGGCAAGGCGCGGGTACTCAGTCATTGGAGCCAAGAAATCAAGATAGCCCGCCTCATTCTGGACTGGCCGGACTATCGCAGGGGAATCAGATCCCAAGAGTCATATCCGTTTGGGTAAGCGAAGTACCATAGCGCGCGACATCGGATCTCCGCGAGCGATCGTCTCGGCCGTATCTGCCTAGATCGCGCCCCTGGACATGACGCGGACGTAGATGCCGTCACGGTCAGCCAGCTTATAGTTCTTTTCAGTGCTTTAAGGGCGACGCCGACAACATAGCAATTGCCTCCTGAAAGATACCTCAGGACAATTGAAGGCTTCATGGCAGGAAATTGCCTTTTCTCCATCGCATTGGGCATTAAAAAGCACCACCGTGAGCCTTATTGCTCTGATGGTGGTACCTAGAAATCCGGGTGGGCGATATGCGAAGGTTCATCAAAGCCAATCGACGTTTGAGTGGGCCTGAATCATTCCCACTCGATTGTTCATGTCGGCGACGATCAGCGTCGGTGGCGGCAGTTCATCGAGGATTGGTCTTCGAACGATCTCCTCCCCATCGGCGGTGGCGCGACCGATAGGCCGCATGTTGAGGACGGCCATGCCGAAGCCGGATGCGACGGCCGAGCGCACCGTTTCGTAAGAGCGCGTGCGAAAGCGCACCTCCGGCCGTTTCGCCAGCTCCTCGATCGGCTCTCGAACGCGTGAGGACGATGCTGGGAAATCTTCCTGAATGATCCGTGCGGAACATTGGAAACCTTCGGACGGGTTCGTTCTGGAGCCCAATGCCCTAGAGGCAGCAACAGAGACCGAAGCCAACCTAGCGCTCACTGCCGGACCGGGAGCCGGCAAGACGGAGATGCTCGCAACGCGCCGACTTTCTCCTGCGGACGCGAAGCTGCAGATACCCAAAGCGTATCCTTGCGATCTCCTTCAAGGTCGATGCCAGCACGAACCTCAAGGCGCGCGTAAGGCGCCGGTGCGGCCACCAGCTTGGGGAACGCTTCGACAGCTTCACATTCCATCGCTTCGTGCTCCGCATAATCCAGCAGTTCCGCCTCGCGCTCACCGGGCAGGACGTACTGGCTGCGGACTTCTCCGTCGGGCCGGCTCGCATCCAGGGCCAGTCGATTACATTCAGGGACATGATCCCTCTTGCGAAGACGATCGTCGAGGGCAGCGTGATCGCGCGGAACGCGCTGAGGAAACATACAGCCAGGTATTCTTGGACGAGTTCCAGGACTGCACCGATCTCCAGTACGGCCTCATTAAGGCCTGTTTCCTTGGAACCGGCGCGCAACTCGTAGGGGATGTCATGGAAAGACAGTCTATCGCTATCGTGCAAAGGGAATGCCTGAAATCCGCCTCCCAGGTCAGCCCGGCGATCCGGAATTCGAGGCTGCCTACGAAAAGGCGACGCAAGGCCAGGGCCTCAAGGCAGCTATTATCGACCTACCCGGTCGGGCGTTGCCAAAGACATTCGGTCATGCTGCGCGGCGGCTTGAAGCGACGATGGAATGGCTGGACTTTGACGAAGCGACGCAGCGGAAGAATGCCCGTCTTATTGAACGCTTCCTTCGGATGCAGGTCGATCCTGCCTGTCCGCTAACTTGGCGCGATACGCCCGTCGAACATCTCGACGCCGACCATCTGCGTTCGATTATAGAAAGCGTCTTTGCCGCCAACAGGACGGTTGCCAAGCACCTGCTGGTCGCAATCAAGAAGCTCTTGTGGGTGGGGATCGAAATTGAGAAATGGATCAAACCGCAGAACGAATCCTCACTGTCGATCCACGTCCGGATTCCTAATCGACCGCCAATCCCGCGTGGCGGGTCCCCATTCGGGAAAAGTTCGAGGCGCGCCATCCGATTGGCTCCCCGCCCCGCACCTGCTACGCGCTCGCGTTCTGGCTCGGCAACCGTCGAGGCGATATCGCCTCGTTGGAATGGGACGATTTGGTTTTCGAGGAGATCGAACTGTTCGACGGGTCTCTAGAGGTGATCGAGGCCTTCGATTTCCGGCAGAAGAAAAACCGCAACCATCACGGCGGGCGCGAGATGTTTATTGGCGCCGCTTGATCGTTCGAAAGGCGGCACGGTGCTGAAGAATGCCTATGGGCACCCATTCGCGGAAAAGAGTCTCACCGGCATGATGGCACATTGGCACAAGCAGGCCGGCATTCCGGAGGGCTACACTCTGCACGGGCTACGCCGTACCTTCGGCACGTATCTCGCCGAATGCAACATCCAAGCGCGCGCTATCATGGAGGCGATGGGGCATTCTTCCATGACGGTGACGGACGAATATGTCCGAGAGGCCAACAAGAAGCGAATGGCTGTCGACATAGCCCGCGCCATCAATGAGCGCGAGGCCAAACGCGATGCGATGAAGCAGCGAGCGGCCCTGCGCGTCGTCAAGTAAGTGAAATCAACCGACCATGCGCAGCGTGGCCATATCAGCGGCCCTTTTTTTGGGGCCCACAATGGGTCCAAAACGTTTTGGACCGAGGCATATTTTTATCAATGAAATCAATGGTTATGGTGGTGCAGGCAGTCATTGGCGAACCAATCTCTGTCTGATTTTCCCTATTAGAGCCCGAAAAACAGCGAATTTCTGGCGATTTTGAGCGGCCGAGCCAATTCCGGCCTGAAATCTCACAGTAGTTTCAACGCGTTGTCCAGGAATTCCCTATTCGCCCTAACAGGGAAATGAAAGTAGTCCAACAGGGAAACGCCACGTGCGTCAGGCGCGGGAAATGCGCATCGCTTGCTTGACTTTGAGCGGCCTAGCGACTGGGTTGTCTCACCCACCGAATCCGTCCCCAAGCCAAAAATGCCGCACACCTTCACCCGCCAAGAATTGTATGACCTCGTTTGGTCGACCCCTATCGTCACGCTTGCTGAGCGGTTCGACATATCGGACGAGGGCTGGCGAAGACTTGTGCTCGCTATCAGATACCCGTTCCCGGCCGCGGCTATTGATCGAATGGGCCAAACAGCGGCTGGCTCACATCGAAGCGCAGAACCAACTTGATGTGCTGACTTCGAACCTGCGCGAGCAAAATCTCTTTCCCGACCCAGACGATTTGGATAATCCTGAGGGTGATCCGCCACCGCCAAAGACCCTGTGGGGCTAGCAACGCATTGCAAACGACCTGCTCAGACGGTGGGCCAGCGCCCTGCATCCCGTCGGCCCAATTGAGTTGCAGGTTCGAGGTGAGCTGTGCCTTGCGAAACAGGTCTTTACCTTCCGGGCTGTTTGCGGACGACACGCCGATCCAGTCGATATCGCGCCGCGGCGTCATGATATCGGCGATGCGCCGATCGCCAATGTTGAAGACGCGCTCGACGAGCTCCTGCTGGGTCTGGTGAAGCAGCCCTGCCTCCTGGCTCGCCGCGACAAGCAGCTTCAGCTCTAAGCGAATGCAGGGACTCCTCGCCCGTCCCTAGCCGCAATCCTCAGAGACGCAACACCAGATTGCCAAGACCGTTCAAAGCGAGGATCGCCGGCCTGAGCAGGAACAGGAACAGGCCTAGCGGCCGCACCACCCAGAGTGCCGTGCCCTCGCTACGCTGAAGCGCCAGGCTTTTCGGCGCCAACTCGCCCAGAACGATGTGGAGAGCAGTGATGATAATAAAAGCAATTGCTACGGCGATTATATGGGATCCGGCGGTGGCAAGAGACCCCATCGCTCCGACCAGCAGTGGCTCGATCAGATGGGCGAGTGCAGGTTCGCCAACCCAGCCAAGCGCCAGCGACGAAATGGTGATACCCAGCTGGGTCGCGGCAAGATTGGCATCGAGATTCGCCAAGGCTCTTTGAAGCAGCCCGGCATTCAAGCGTCCAGCGGTAGCAAGTTCGTCGACTCGGCTCCGCCTGACCGCCATCAACGCAAATTCCGCAGCGACAAAGAAGCCATTTGCGCCAACGAGTACTAGAACCAACAGAATTCCAAGAATGTCGCGTAGACTACCATCGTCCGCCGGCATGATATCCTCTGCTGGATCTGACTGGCGGGATCTGTGAAGCGTATTTGGCGCTATTGCGCAACCGCATTGGGCTCAGAATTATCACGCGGAGCTGCTGCCCCGACGCGGGGACTCTGGCTTTGGACAGCGTTAGGAAGAAGTGATTTGCCAGACCGCTACGCCGGCTAGAACAATTCCGGCAGCGCCTTCGATCGTCCGCGAAATGGCATCGAACAGGCGTGGCCGGCTGTCGAAGAAATGCACTAGGCGCTCCCGAAACAGGATCGACAACACCGCAACGCAAGACAGCGTCAGCGCCACGCCGGCCATCATGGTGATTGCAAACAGGATACCGGCGAGCGGAACGCCTCTGGATATTGCGAAGGTCATCACGAAAAGCGTCAGCGGGCATGGGATCAAGCCGGCCATGACGCCGACGGCCTCGCCCTCATGCTTGTGGTGATGGCCGTGGCTCAATGCGCGCCAGAGCATCCAGACGCCTATGAGTCCAAGCAGCCCGCGACTGACGTCTTCTAGTAGCGGCGCGCGGCCAACACTGCCCAGGGCAATAGACACCAACGGTAGCGAGAGCGCCGCGATCAGCACGGCAATCGTCACATGCGTGAAGGAAAGTGTCAGTGATACCCGAAGACCGCGCGAAACCTTTGCGTCCGAACCGGCCAAATACGTGGCCAGTAGGGCTTTGCTGTGACCCGGCGTCAGCGCATGCGCTGCACCGAATAACACGCCCATCGGCAGAAAGGCCGTGAAGGCCAGCCAATCGCCGCCGGCCGAAAGCAGTTTGATCTGCTCGGCCAGCGCCAGGTAGATCGTGCGTTGGAAGTCGACCAGCGTCTGGAACATGGCCATCGAACCGGCTCCGGGTCAGCCGCAGGTCAATTCGAGGCGTGTCGCGAAAATCTTGCCGAGATCGGTCCCTGTTGGGTCACTGAAGAACGCGTCTGTCAGGCTTTTCTGGTTCTGTGCGATGGCCGTGTCCGGATCTGGACGGACGACCGCGCGTGAGCAGCCTACAGGCAGGCCAGCCACAGCAATCTTGTCGTCGTCGGTAAAATCGATCGCCGTGTAGAAGGTCGGGTCATATACGCCGATGCTGACTTTTCCAGCAAGAGCCAACGGGTCCTTCGGCTGCGTTTCGAACTGGACAACGAGCTGATCATTCTCAAAGCTGACGCTGAACTTCGGTGGCGGCGCCATCGTCACGTCCTTGCCGTTCAAGGTCACCATCTGAAAGTAGTTGTACCCGGCCAGCGACGCATGGACGGTGAGAGCAACCTCATCGAGTTCTTTTGTATCAAGAACAAGGTCGGAATTCTTGTCGAATTCCATCAGCACAGTGCTGGAAAAGAGGTCGTCGAAACGCCAGAGATGCCGAAGTGATTTGACCGTGCGGTATTGACCGACGGTCATGTCCAGCTTCGCTTCGGCAAAGACATGGGGATGGGCACTCGCCGCCGCGGCGGAAGCGAGCAACAGCGCGACGCCTGATACCATGCCCGTCAGTCGCATTTTCACTCGCACTTCATCGTTTCCGGTCAGGCAGCACGTCTGGCATTGCAAGCAGGCCGAAATGGGACATGCGGTTAAGGTGGGCCGCTCAAGATCAAATCACGCTCAGCGTCATGGCGGCAAGAACAAGATAACGGCCGACCTTGGCCGCAGTGACCAGCAAGAGGAAAACCCGAAAAGGCTCGCGCAGGACGCCCGCGACGACGGTCAGCGGATCACCGACAATTGGCAGCCAACTCAGCAGAAGCGACCACTTCCCGTAACGGCGATACCACACTTGTGCGCGGTTTAGTTGCGTTTGGTTCGCCGGAAACCACCGCCGGTCCCGAAAGCGCTCAATGCCTCGGCCGAGCAACCAGTTAATCACCGACCCAAGCACGTTGCCGACGCTCGCGACTCCGACTAGCAACCAGGGCGAATAATCCGCAAGCAAGAGCCCGATCAGCACCGCTTCCGATTGCATCGGCAAGATCGTCGCGGCGATGAAGGCTGCCAGGAAAAGACCAGCGTAGGCTGCGAGATCGGTCATTGAACAGCGTATCTGTCTGTCGACCTAATGATGGTGACCTTCGGGTTCGACCATCTTGAACGGTAGCACCTGTTCGCGATCCTTGGCCTTCAGGACCAGTCTTGCCTCGAATTCATGCGGCTCGGCAGGGGTGACTGTGCTCTCAAGGCGATGATGATTGTCGGCGACAGGATCGAGGTGCAACGTCTCCGGCCCCTCTGGCCGGTCGATGATCACCGTCGCCGTCAAATCGTCGGCATGCCGGTCGATCGTCAGACGCATCCGCTCGCCAGCCGGTGTATCGACGATTTCCAATGTCCCTTCAGCCAGATCACAGGCGACCTTGAAGGGCTCCGGCGCATGATGGTGAGCATGAGAGGTTTCCGCGCCAGTGACGGCCGGGCTCACCAAGCGAACGTTGGCTTCGGCCAACGCCGGCAAGTGGGCGAACAGCTCCTGTTTGAGGGCTTCAGTTACACCCAGCACGTCGTTGGCCGTCGCCATCTCCGGAACACTGATGGCCACGTCGGCATGCAGGCGGTGGCCGATCCAGCGCGCCTGCACGCTTTGGACACGCTCGATGCCGGATACATGCTTGGCGGCATGATGGATTTCATCGACGATGCCAGGCTCGACGCCGTCGAGCATGCGGGTCAACACGGCTTTCGACGACTGCCATACGATGGCGAAGATCGCCAGCGTGATCAACAGTCCGATGATCGGATCGGCAAGCGGAAAGTCTAGCCACACGCCAATAGCGCCAAGCACGACCGCCAGACTGGTAAAGCCGTCGGTGCGGGCATGGTAACCATCCGCGATCAGCGCCGCGCTGTTGATCTCGCGGCCGACACGGATACGGAACACAGCGACGGCCTCGTTGCCTAAGAAACCTATGATGCCGGCTATGGCGACCCAGCCAAGAAATGCGATCGGCTGCGGATTGATCAACCTGTCGATCGCCTCGTAGCCGGCAACGATGGCGCTGAACAGGATGATGAGGACAATCAGAATGCCGGCCAGATCCTCGACGCGGCCCAGCCCGTAGGTGAACGTCTCGCTCGGTTTGCGACGGGCCAGCATGAAGGCGACCCACAATGGGATAGCGGTGACCGCGTCGCCGACATTGTGGATCGTGTCGGCCAGCAGTGCCACGCTGCCGGAGAGGAACACGACCACGAGCTGAAGCGCCGCCGTGATGGCCAGAACGACGAATGACCATTTGATCGCCCAGATGCCGCGCGTCGTCGTGGCGATCGTCGGGTCGATGACGCCATGGGTGTGACCATGGCCGCCCTCGCCGTGATCATGTCCGTGGCCGCCCATGCCGTGCGTCATCGGGCCGAATCCGAACCAATCGCGAACTTTGTCCATCATGGCGCTTCTCACAGGTATTTGGTGATATCCTTGAACTCGTCGATCGAGCGGCGCTGCTCGAGCGCCAGCGGTCCGACGACGTCCTCAAGGCAGTGGTTGAGGTGGTCTTGGATCAGCGTCTTCTTGGCCTGGGCGATGGCCCTCTCCACGGCATGAAGTTGCTGGGCGATGTCGAGGCACGGTCGACCGGCCTCGATCATCTCGACGATCCCGCGCAGATGGCCGTCGGCGCGCTTCAGCCGCTTGATGATGGCAGGATGGGTTTCGTGGACGTGGGGACGCTCATTCATACCTTGATGCTATCCCCCCAGAGAGGATATTCCAAGCCTCAAAGTGGCCTCGATTCTGGTGCACGCAACCATTCGTTAGGATTTTAGAGAATAATCGTTAAGCATGCCGAATTGGATCCATAGCATAGCCTTTCGTCTCATCGTCGCTTTCGCGATGACTCTCGGCGTGCTGGTCTCCCCAATGGGTGGTTCGGCCTCGCATAGCCCGATGGCGCTCGCTGCCGCCGAGGCAGCGCGTCACGCAGAGCTGGCAGCACAGATCGAAAAACACGGCCACAGCCATGACGATGGCGAAGCCGATGAGCAGAGCTTTGGTCATACCCACGGCCACAATCCGGCCGACCACACCCATGAGACGGCGAGCACGCTTCCGGGCTTCGCGCAGCCAGCACCGCCGATAGGCCGGAGCTGGCTGGTTTACCCGCCTTCGTTTGCCGACCTCAAAATCCGTTTCCGGCTTGAGCGCCCTCCCAGGCAGATCGTCATCGCATGATCGCGGCCGCACGCGCGGCCATCCTCAACGACGACGATTGGAATTCTCATGCAAGGATCCTTCTACGAGGGTCCGCCACGCACGCCTTGCGCGCGCTGGCGGTTGGCCCTTCCTATGCTCATTGCTCTCCTGACCCTTCCATTGCTTGGGGCGGTTGCCCTCGCCCATGCCGTTGCCGAAGGCGACAAGGGCTATATCCAGGAGATCACGGGCATCAATCTGCTGCCCTTCATCTATCTCGGCGCCAAGCACATGGTGACGGGATACGACCACATCCTGTTCCTGTTCGGCGTGATCTTCTTCCTCTACCGGATGAAGCACATTGGCATCTATGTGAGCCTGTTCGCGCTCGGCCATTCCACGACCATGCTGCTTGGCGTCTATTTCAAGGTGGGCATCAACAGCTACATCATCGACGCGATCATCGGCCTGTCGGTCGTCTACAAGGCGCTCGACAATATGGGCGCTTTCCAGAGGTGGCTCGGTTTCCAGCCGAACACCAGGATCGCGACGCTGATCTTCGGCTTTTTCCACGGCTTCGGCCTGTCGACGAAGATCATCGAATACAACATCTCGCCCGACGGGCTAGTGCCAAATCTTCTTGCCTTCAACGTCGGCGTTGAGATTGGCCAGCTTTTGGCGCTCGCTGCCATCCTTATTGTCATGGGCTACTGGCGCCGGACCGACAGTTTCTGGCGCCACGCATACACCGCCAACACCATCATGATGACCGCCGGGTTTGTGCTGATCGGCTATCAGCTCACCGGCTGGGTCGTCTCCTGAGCCTCCAAGTAAAGATCCCAAAAAAGGAATTCTCCTATGTACAATACCGACATCCCGACCCGCGCCGAGCTGCCGACATCCATGCAACTCCTTCGCTCTACCGTCATCGCAATTCTCGCGGCAGCTGCCATCCTTGTGACCATCGTGCTGCCGGCCGAATACGCCATCGATCCCACCGGCGTTGGGCGAGCGCTCGAGCTCACCGAGATGGGCGAGATCAAGACACAACTGGCCGAAGAGGCCGAGCATGACCGCCTTCGCGAACTGCAAAACGGCACTCCGATCGCCGTGCCAGCCCGAGATCAGCAGTCGAGTCTTCTGGAGCGCGTCTTCGCTGAACTGGTGATGGGTTCCGCCTCTGCCCAGGAACTCCGGACAGACGAAATGTCGGTCACCCTGAAGCCCGGCGAAGGAGCTGAGATCAAGCTCGTCATGGCCAAGGGCGCACAGGCACAATACTCTTGGACGGCCAATGGCGCGGCGGTGAACTTCGACACCCATGGTGACGGCGGCGGCGAAAACATTTCATACGAGAAGGGCCGCGGGGCTGCAGAGGACGAGGGCGTACTTGAGGCAGCGTTTGACGGCAATCACGGTTGGTTCTGGCGTAACCGCACCGATGCCGACGTCACCGTGACGCTGAAGACGAACGGTGCCTACACCGACATCAAACGGATGATGTGAACGATACGTCAATTTTATCCGGCGCCGTTTGGCGCCGGAGTGACGCGCTGTTCATTGCCACGACCTCACTGTTTGGCGCACCACCGTCCCGTGAGCATTCGTGTCGAGGTAGGCGGCGGCGTGGTGAATTGGTGCGCCGCTAGGCTGTGTCAACGTGTCATGCCGCATTGGCTGTTGGCGAAATCAGCGCCGAACGTTTGCCGCGATGGAGATCCTTGGCAAACACGCAAGCCGAACTGTGCCCAGGAGATAGCTTCAAGGCCGGTGGCATCTGTTGTTTGCATTCTTCGACCACCAAGGGGCAGCGAGTCCGGAACCTGCAGCCGGATGGTGGATTCGTAGGGCTCGGCACCTCCCCGATCATGACCGGAACCCTGCGCTGCTTTTCGGCGATCGGATCCACCTCCGGTGTCGAGGCCAGCAACATCTGCGAATAGGGATGGCCTGGGTGATCGTAGAGTTCCTGCGATGGCCCGTGCTCCACGATCTTGCCGAGGTACATCACGTAGACGCGCGATGCAGCCTGCCTGACCAACGCAAGGTCGTGGGCAATGAACAGGCACGCCACCCCAAAATCTTTCTGCAGGTGCAGGAAAAGGTTCATCACTTGGGCTCGGATGGACAAATCCAGTGCGCTAACTGGTTCATCGCAGATCAGCACTCTTGGATTCACGGCGAGGGATCGGGCAATCGCAACGCGCTGGCGCTGCCCTCCGGACAGTTCCCGCGTGTGCCGATCCTTCAAAGCGTCCGCCAGTCCGACCTGATCCAGGAGCGCCTTGGTACGATGGTTGCGGTCGGATTGTGATTTCAACCCGCTGATCAGCAACGCTTCATCGATCGTCTCACCGACCGTCTGTCTGTCGTTCAGGGACGAATATGGATCCTGAAACACGTATTGGAGCGCCCTGCGGCTTTCGCGCAGTGCTGCACCGGAGAGTGTGGTGAGGTCCACTCCATCAAGCAGGACTCGTCCCGCGCTCGCCTTTTCGAGACCCACAATGGTGCGGCCCAGCGTCGACTTTCCGCAACCGGACTCGCCTACCAGACCGACGATCTCGCCCGGATAGAGCTCGATCGAGACGTCGTCGACGGCATGGATGAACTTGCCTCGCTGAACGCTTTTGAAGCGCGTCTGCAGGTTTTCGACTTTCAGAACAGGACCGTGCGTCATGCTGCTGCCTTCCTTTGGTTGACAACCGCGCAGGCCACGACAACAGCGCTGTCGACCGACCGCGCAAGTGGAGGGCGGCTTGCGGTGCATGCGGGAATTGCGAGCTCGCAGCGCGGGGCAAAGGCACAGCCTTTGAATGGCGCGCCCAGCGTTGGCGGTATCCCGGGAAGACCGCGAAACTCCGAACCGATCGGGTCTTCCCGCCGTGGGATCGCGTTGATCAGCCCTCTCGTGTACGGATGGCGTGGGGTAACGAGGACCTTGTCCACGGGACCTCGTTCGGCGGCCCGAGCCGCATACATGACAACGATGTTGTCGGCCGCTCCGGCGACTACCCCCATATCGTGGGTAATCAGCACCATGGCCATGTTGAGCCGCCGCTGCAGGTCCTTGAGCAGGCGCAGGATTTGAGCCTGGACCGTCACATCGAGAGCGGTCGTAGGCTCGTCCGCGATCAGAAGTTTTGGCTCGCCGGCCAGCGCAATGGCAATTACGATGCGTTGCCTGAGACCACCCGACAGTTCGTGGGGGAATTGACGAAGTCGCGCTGCTGGATCCGAGATGCCGACCAGCTTGATGAGTTCCAACGCCCGCTCCTCCGCAGCGCGTGGGGTCATCTTGAGATGGAGCTCCGCCATCTCGGCGATCTGCCTTCCAACACGGCGGACGGGGTTCAGCGCGCTCATCGGATCCTGGAAAATGAATCCGATCGACTTGCCTCGTACCTTACGGATCTCGGATTCCGGCAGGCCGATCAATTCACGCCCATCGAAGCGCACCGATCCCGACAAGTTCGTCGTCACGCCGGTCGGCATCAGACCGAGCGGCGCGAAGTTCATTACAGTCTTGCCGCTGCCGCTTTCCCCGACGATGGCAAGGCATTCTCCTTGCCGGACGGTGTAGCTGACGCCATCGACGGGGCGTACCGCGGCCTTCGCGGTCAGGAGATCGACCGTCAGATTGCTGACGTTCAAAAGGGGTTCGTCATGCATCCGAATTCTCCTTGGCCCAGCCGGCGACCTCAATTCTGCGCAAGGCAAGCGTCCGCCTCGAAAGCGGCTTGGGAATGCGATTAAGTGCTATGGATTCGCCGAGGATGTTGAAGCCGATCACCGCAGCGGTCAGGGCCAGGCCGGGCAGGATAACCTGTCGCGGATCCGACTCGAGATACGGCAAAGCATCAACAAGCATCTGTCCCCATTCCGGCGTGGGCGGCTGAATGCCCAGACCAAGGAAGCTGAGTGTTGCGACAGCCAAAGCGGCTGTCCCGGCATCCGCCGTCGCATAGACCATGACCGCGCCGATGGTGCCGGGGAGCAAATGGCCGAAGTAAATGCGCCATGGGCTGGCGCCCAGCACACGCAGGGCTTCGATATGCGGCTTGCTCATGATGCTGACCGCCACGGCCCGGCTGATACGACCGCTCATCGGCCACCATGCCAATGACAGAGCCAGTACCATGGTCCAGTAGCCCGGCCCGACGATCCCGATCACGGCAAGGGCAGTGATCAGGCTTGGGATGGACAGTCCGACGTCGACGATGCGCATCAGCAGGTCGTCTACCCAACCGCGGTGGTAGCCAGCGATGGTCCCCATGGCGACACCGACCGTCATTGCAATGATGAGGACCGAGCCAACGCTGACCAACGACGTATTCGCCGCAATGATCAGGCGGCTGAGCGTATCGCGCCCGAGATGGTCGGTGCCGAGCCAATGTGCGGCAGTTGGTCCCAGGCCGGTCTCCAGTAAGTTCTGTGCGCTGGGATCTTGTGGAGCGAGCCATGGCGCGAAGCTGCCCAGGGCGAGGAAGAGGCCGATCACGATCAAGGCCACGCGGGGCAACTTGTTCAACCGGGCGAATGCAGGCTTTAATCTATTCATGGTCAGCTCCATTGGCGCCGGACACGTGGATCGGTCATCAGAACTGCGAGATCGACGATCAGATTCACCACGATGAAGAAGGCGAGGAAGATCAACAGGCAGGCCTGCACGACCATGAAGTCCCGGAACTTCACGCCTTGGAGAAAGTAGTCGCCCACGCCCTGCCAGGCGAACAGCGGTTCAACGATGATAGCAGTTGCGGTCATCAGGCCGACCTGGGTTCCCAGTGCGTTGATGAACACAGGTATGATGTTTGGCAGCGCGTCCCGGAACAGGATGGCGGTCCGTCCCAGACCTTTGCTTTTGGCCGTCAACACGAAGGGGCTGGCCATGGCCTCTTCCAGTCCCACACGAACGACACGGCTGAGCACGGCGGCGGGCAGCACCGCGACAGTGACCCATGGCAGCACCCAACTTTCCGGACCGCCGAAGCCGAAGGATGGAAAGAGCTGAAAGGTGACAGAGAAACCATAGATCATCAGCGCCCCGACGAAGAATGTCGGTGTCGATGCGCCGAGAAGAGCCAAACCGCGCGAAACGCGGTCCGGCAGTCTGTAGGGCCAGAAGGCACCCAGGAATCCGAGAGCCAGGCCGAGCAGGGTCGCAACCACGGCGCTGCCAACGATCAGGGTACCGGTGACCAACATGCGCTTTGGCAAGTCCGCACTGACTTCCTGGCCCGTTCTGTAGGAGATGCCAAAATCTCCTCGGACTGCATCGCCGAGCCAACCCGCGTAGCGCATCAGCAGGGGCTTATGCAGTCCGATCTCTTCGGCAACCTTTTCGACGTAACCCGGGGTTGCAACTGCTCCTCTGAGTTCAGCGATGAGAACAGCGACATTTCCCGGAGCCGAAACAACCAGGGTAAAGCAAACCAGAGACGCCATGAACAGCAGTACGAGGGAGTGCCTCAGCCTCTTGCTGATGAAGTGGATCAACGCGCCCTCCCTCTACTCGGCCAGCACGATATTTTCGTATGGCATATCGTATTCGGTGACCGGGCTGGTGAAGCCCTGGACCCGCTTGGAGTGCGCCCAGATGCTGGGAACGTAAACCAACGGCGCTATCGCGTCGTTGTCACGCAGCCAGTCGTAAACCTTTTGGATCGATGGCGCGATCTGATCCCCGGTTGCCGCTGTCGCAGCGTTGATCAGCGGGTCCAGGTTGGCCGGATCGGTGAACAGCTTGCCCTCGACATCGTTTTTGAAGGTCGAGAGGCACAAGGCCACCACCGTGCCGAACGGATCGTAAGGAGCCCCGTAGGTCAGGAAGAAGCCGAGATCGTATTTCCGTTCGAGCATGTCGGTGTGCTTAGAAGCGTGGTCGACAGAGCGGACGATCAAATTGATGCCGATTTCCTTCATCTCGGATTGTATGACTTCGGCCACGACGCGAGAGCCGGGAACGGCGTCGGGACTGACGACAATCTCAAGCGTCAGTGGCGTGCCGTCCTTGGAACGCACGGGACCACCCGTCCAACCCGCCTTCTCCAGGAGCGCTGATGCGGCCGCAACGTCGCGAACTGGGGCATCATGCTGGGTGCCAGCAAATGGCAATGCATCGGAGAACAGGTTGCCCGCCGGTCGGGCAAAGCCTTGGTAGAGCGCCTGGGAAATCGCCGCGCGATCGATCCCTATGCTGACGGCCTTGCGCACTTGCGGATCCTTGAGCGCTTCGGTGCGATCGGGATTGAAAGCCATCACCAGTGTGACGTTGCCGGGATCGATGACCACGTTGAGCCCTGCGGCCTCGAGCTGCTTTGCCTCAACGGGGGTAAGCGGCGCGATCCAAAACCCGCCGACGAGATCGATCTCGCCAGCGCGCAGGGCGGCAACCCGCGCGCGCGGATCAGGGATGACCTTGGCTTCGAGACGCTGATAAGTCGGCTTGTCGCCCCAGTAGCCGTCGTAGCGCTCGAAAACACTTTGTGTATCGTCAGCGCTAAGTTGACGCCAAGGACCGGTGCCGACGGGTTCGACAAATTTGCCATTCGCATCGACCGATTTGGGGCTAAGGAACCTCGGCGGCCGTGTGTAGGAAAGCTCCTGCATGAGCGCCAGCGGCGGTTCTTTGAAATGAACGGCTATCTGGTGCTCATCGATCACTTCCAACGATTGAAAATACTTGGAGCAGTTCATCCAGCTGAACTGATCGAGTCCTAGCCAACGCTCCAGATTCCACTTGCAGCTAGCTGCATCGAACACTGCGCCGTCCTGGAACGTTACCCCCTGGCGCAACGTAAGATGCAACGTCTTGCCCCCCTCTTCGATCTTCCAGTCGGTCGCAAGGCAAGGCTCGATCTGGCCGCCCTTGCCGTACCGCACCAGCGGCTCGAACATCAGGTCCTGAATGGCCCAGATCGCGTAGTGGCTCTGCGGATCAAGATTGCCCGCGGGTTTGGCGATCGCCACTCGCAATGTGCCCGCCGCCCCCTCGGCAAAGGCAAATTTGGTGAAGGTAGCATCGGTTATTGCGAGTCCTAACGCCCCTGATCCGATCTGCAGAAATGTACGCCTGTTGAATGACATGATTGCTCCTCTCGTTGCTTATTGTTCCCTGGGGCCTAGGTTGCCTCGAAAGGCACTGGGGCCTTTTTTGTATAGACATATCACATTATTGTATACAATTTAATTTAGACATCGTATCCCTTCTAATAAGTTTTTGTGCTCATTTGCGCAGGTGAGGTCTGCACCGCAACCCCGCCTCGCGCGACGACCTTGCCGCGCTTGACGACCAACGCGCGCGGCCGGTGGGACACGACGGCATCGGCGAGTGTCTCGCCTTCCACCAAAACCATGTCCCCCCAGCAGCCGGGCATCAGGCCGTACCTTTCCAGCGCAAGAACTCCGGCACCGCCGCGCGTGCAGACGTCGAGGGCCCATTCGAGTTCATCGTCGCGGCGAAAATTGTTGCGCAAGCCGACAAACATCGCGCGTTCCAGCATGTCACCACTGCCGTAAGGTCCCCAGATGTCACGGATGCCGTCATTTCCGGCGCCGACGACCACTCCAGCAGATCGCAATTTGGCGACCGGAGGCGACGGCTGCGATGCCGGCCCGGTGGTAAGAATATGGATCGAAAGCTCCGCCAACTCGTCGATTAGTCGGCCGACATAATCGGCATCGTGCATGCCGAGACAGAAGGCATGGCTGACTGCCACCCTTCCCTGCATGCCGAGTGCACGGGTGCGTTCGATGATGAGTTCGAGCGAAAAGGCGCCAAGCTCTCCCGCTTCGTGCAAATGTATATCTATGGGCCGGCCAAAGCGTTGAGCGAGGTCGAAAATTGCATCGAGGTGCCCTTTGGGATCGCGATCAACCCCAGCAGGGTCCAGCCCGCCGACCACCTCGGCGCCCATTTCCAACGCCCGTCGCATAAGTTCGACAGTGCCAGGCCGGATCATCATACCGCCTTGAGGAAAGGCGACGATCTCAATATCGACGAGGTCTCGTAGCTCGTCACGAGTGCGCATGACGCCCTCTACACCGGCAAGGCCGTGCACGGTGTCGATATCGACGTGGCTACGGATATGGGTGGTGCCTTGCGCCACTGAGGCAAGCGCCTGTCGACGCGACTGGCGGACCGGATCGATACCCAAGCGGATCTTGGCTTCACGCTCGGTCTCGATCTTGTCTATCAAGCGAGGGCCGACTTCATTGCGATACCACGCCATTCCGATCATCGATTTGTCGAGGTGGGTGTGCGCTTCGACCAAGCCCGGAACGACGATGCGACCTCCGCCGTCCTCCACCAGCCCGCCCAAAGGTGAAAGCTCCGGCTCGACGCGGGTAATGCGGCCATTCTCAATAAGAATATCCACATTGGAGCCAGCCATCGGGCGCACATTTCTAATCAACAAATTGGTTGTCATGCGGTGCGCTCCTCCCAGAGGCAGCCTATCGTCTGCGGCACGGCGACGGCCGCCTGCAGGTCGTGTACGTAACTACCGCATAATTGTATACCTATTTCAAGATAAATCGTATCCCATATTGACAAAAATATATCTTGATCGATAAGTTGCGGGAGCTTAGGGGGATGCGATGACCAAATCGAGTCGAGCCGAAAACGTCTACTTGTCGCTGCGTCGCGCCATCATTGAGCAGGCGCTTCGCCCCGGTATGAAATTGCCCGAAGACGCCATCGGCGAGCAGTTCGGCGTTAGCCGGACCAGCGTACGAAACGCGCTTGTCCGACTGAGTGCCGAAGGCCTGGTGGAGGTGAGGAATAATCGCGGAGCCTGCGTCGCCGAACCGACGCTCGAGGAAGCGTTAGATATATTTTCCCTACGACGCTGCCTGGAGCGCGAGGTAGTGGACCGGCTTTCGCGAAAGATCACACCCGCTCAATTTGCGGCACTTGAGGGCCACGTCAAACTTGAAAGGGACGCAGTAAACACGAGCGGACCATTATCGATACGGCTGGCGGGCGAATTCCACATTCTGCTGGCCGAACTCACGGGATCGAAGCCGCTGACCCGTTATGTCAGCGAGATTGTATCGCGCTGTTCGCTGATCCTAGCCTTGTACAGCCGTCCGCACTCCGATCAGTGCGGCGTCGACGAACACGTCGAAATCATTCAGGCGCTGCGCCAACACAATCCCGAGCGCGCCATGCATGCGATGGAACACCATCTCGAGGCACTCGAGGCTCGGGCGCAAATCAGCGATCAAACTGAGCCCGACGTTCGCTCCATCCTGAGTACATACGCTCAGGCAGGGTGACCAACTCTCAAGCAGCTTGGCAAAATTCAGGAGGATATAATGCTCAACCCCCAGCCCGAGCCGGTGGGGCAGCGGAGCCGCGTGAGCATCGACTTCGCCCGCATCTCGGCACGCGAACGCTACAAGCTGCTGATCGGGGCAGTGGTGCCTCGGCCAATCGCTCTGGTGACCACACGACACCCCGACGGGACTGTCAATGCTGCGCCCTACAGCTTCTTCAATTGCCTCTCGGCCGATCCTCCAATCCTAGCCCTGGGTGTGGAGAACCATAATGACATGTCCTTCAAAGATACGACGCTCAACATCCGACTGACTGAGGAATTCACAGTCAACATCGTGGACCATGCGCTGGTTGACGCCATGAACGTCTGTGCCGTCCCATTTCCTTCCCACATTGACGAACTGGCCGAGGCCGGACTGACGCCTGTGCCCGGTGAGACGGTCCAATGCCCCTACATTTTCGAAGCGCCTATAGCCTTCGAATGCCGCCGACATTTGACGCTTGGCCTGGGTAAGTCGCGCGAGATTGTTCTTGGTCAAGTTATGCGGATGCACATTCGTGAGGATCTTGTTGACCAGGAGCGTTTCTATATCGATCAACTCGCGCTAGACGCCGTCGGCAGAATGGGTGGACACGGTTATTCGACCACCCGCCACCAGTTTGACCTGCCAACGATGTCGCATGAGCAATGGTTGGCAATGAGGCCTATGCCACCCAACACCGATGGATAGCGCCCTGATCGCGCAACGCGCTCGTCGCTTCAATCATCCTTCCTGATCGTGCAGAGACGCTGCCTGCGGCCAAGGACCCTGCCGATGCCGGGCTGGGAGAATATTCACTGCAGCTGGGCTACAGCGCACTGGAAGCTGTTATAACCCTTTGCGGCAAAGGGTTTCAAGATCCGCCTTTGTCATTTCCTCGATGCCGAGCGCAGGAAGAATATCATTATCTCCCTTGAGATCCCGGCCATAAGCCGCCGACAAGATGGAAATTCCGGATTCATGGAGTGTCGCCGGATTTCCGCTGATCTTCCCCAGAACGGCAGTCGGTAGCAGGCCGAACGGAACATCCTCGAGAATATAGCGGCTCTGGATGGTTGTCGGGCCAAACCCGCCGCGGCCTAGACGATCCATCTCCTGGTTCATGTCCGAAACAGTGCTCATGGGCACATGAAACGACAATGAAAAATGTTCCTGGACCGTACGAACCGCGATACCGAAATGGGCAGCGATGGCCAACCGTTCGGCATCCAGAGCCTCGATCAAGCGACCAACGGCAGGAGTGACATTTCCCCCTTGGCTCCACTGCTCGGCCTTTTCCATGCGTGTGAGATTGAGAAGGGCAATTCCCAGATGGTTCTGCGGATTGAGGTTGCTGAGCGCAATCGCCAGCAGACCATCCCGCTTGACGAAACGATTGCCGAACAAGGCCGTGCAAAGCTCGTACCCTTGGTCGAGCGCATCGAAAGGCAGCGTCGCAACATCAAGCTTCTGGCGAATGGAAGTGACATTGACTTCGGTTGATCCGAGCTGGCGGCCAGTCAGTAGCGTTGTGCCCCAAACGACGATCGGCAACCTGACCTTGCGCTCGGCCAACCGCTTCCAGAGATACAGAGCCCCGAACGAACTATGCGAACTGATGATGACCGGAATTCCATCTGCCAGATGAGGGACGGCGGCGTCCATCACCATCTTGTGGCCGTAAGCCGGAAGCGCGATCACCACCACGTCCGCGTGCTCGATAGCATCTCTGCAATCCTTGGCAATGCGCACCGGCACCGTCGCCTCGATATCCCCCGTCGCCTTCAACAATTCGCCAGTAGCCAACGTTCTGGTGCGGTGTCCCGACGGTGACCAAAGTGTTGGCGAGTGTCCCGATTGTGCCAAATAGGCCGCAAGGCCATAGGCAATTGCTCCGGCGCCCAGAATACTCACGCGCATAACATTCCTCCTGTTGCAGGCTTTATGGTTCGAGAATCCTTGTAGTCCCGGCCTACAAGTTTTTTCATCACGAGGTTTCGAATTGGAGTCACCTCGGTTGCCCCCAGCCGTTTCGATCAAGGGCTCCGGCTCTGAGCCGGCAAGCGCCGCTGAGAACATTAGTTTCCGCTTGACATATATCAAAAATGAATGAGACGATGTCAATCATACGTATTTCACATGTAGGGAGAATATGGAAACTCGGGACCTTCAGACCTTCCTTGCGGTGGCTGCCAGCGGCAGCATTACCAAGGCGGCTGACATGCTCGGGCGTTCCCAACCTGCGGTGACACGCACCATTCAGGATCTTGAGGGCGAACTTGGCTTCGAATTGCTGCACCGGGTCGGTCGACGGGTGCAGCTATCTGAAGAGGGTGTCGCATTTGAAGAAGAAGCGCGGCGACTGCTGATGTCCTTCACCGAACTCGCGGCGCGGGCCAAGATGATCGCCGCCGGCCGGGGTCGGATCCTGCAGATTGTCACAACCTCCGCGATCGGCACTGGCCTGATCCCGACGGCCATGGCCGAGCTCAAGGGTATCGAGCTTCCGCACGAGACACATCTCGGACAGTTTCTTCCCTCCATCGTGGCCCAGGAAGTGCGCAGCGGTCGTGCCGAGATCGGCTTTTCAAGCCTGCCGCTCGATACACCCGGCCTGGATGTCCTGCGGCTCTATTCGGCGCCCGATGTTGCTGCTGTGCGGGAGGACGATCCGCTGGCAGAACTCGACGTCATACCGCTTTCGGCCTTTGCCGGCCGTCGCGTCGCTACCTTGCTCAACCCGCTGCGTTTCCAACTGCACGTCTCCAAGGCATTGGCCGCCAGGGGTATCGACACCGGGCCAGTGATCCGGACGAATACTGCCTATGGCGCGTTGCAGCTTGTGCGCCGGACCGGCGTTGCCGCTGTCATTGATCCCCTCACCGCCTATGGCGTGGCCTTGCCAGGGGTCGCCATCCGCCCGATTGACGCGACCGTTCTCTTTTATTGGGGGGTTGTGGCTGCCGAAAAACGTCCCCTTCGTCCAGTCGCACAGGCGTTGATGGAGGCGGTCGAAGCGGTGGCTGAACGATCGATAGTCGGCTTCAAGAAACTCGATCCGGCCTTGGCCGGCCAACTGGTGACCGATCCTGCATCCGCCACAAATCACGGAACGGGGATATGAAGCATTCCCCCACCGCGCCAATTTTGACAAGTCTTGCCGCGCTCGAGGCACAGCTGGCGCAGGATCTCGACTTCCTCGAACTGCCTGCCAGGCCATGGGTCCCGGCACGTTCGCACGATGGTGTCCCTGTCCGTGACGTCGTGGTGATCGGCGCCGGCATGTGTGGACTTGCTGCCACGGCAAAGCTGGTGCTGACGGGGATAACCAATGTCGTCGCCTATGACGCGGCTCCGGCAGGGCTCGAAGGGCCGTGGGTAACGTTTGCCCGCATGCAAACGCTCCGGTCGCCGAAAACCCTGCACGGTCCGTCGCTCGGCCTGCCGCAATTGACGTTCCGCGCCTGGTTCACGGCGCAATGGGGCGTTGAGGCCTGGCGGTCGCTGGACAAAATCCCCAAGGGCCAGTGGATGGATTACCTGGTCTGGTACCGCAAGGTCCTGGCTCTGCCATTGCGCAACAGCGTGCGCATGACCGCCGTCGAACCCGTTGGTGATCTGATTGCGATCGATATCGAAGGCGCGGAATCCGGCCGGGTTCTCACCCGTCGTCTGGTTCTGGCCACCGGTCGCTCCGGTCTGGGCGGTATTGCCGTACCCGATTTCCTCAACGGGATCGATCGCGCCTATTGGGCCCATTCTGCCGACGACATCGATTTCGATGCGCTGAAAGGCAAGCGTGTGGCAGTTATCGGCGCCGGTGCCTCTTCCATGGACAATGCTGCGACCGCACTCGAGGCGGGCGCCGGTTCTGTCGACATGTTGATCCGGCGCAAGGAGATGCCGCGCATCAACAAGCTGACCGGCATCGGCAGCCCGGGTGTCGTACTCGGCATGCATGAATTGCCCGATGCCTGGAAGTGGAAGTTCTTCGACTACACCGCCTCCACCCAGACGCCGCCGCCGCGTTCATCCACGCTTCGCGTGTCTCGCCACGCGAATGCCCGGTTCTTTCTCGACTGCGGCATCGTTGCGGTAAGGGAAGATCCGGAGGGCCTGCTGATCGAAACCACACAAGGGCTGATGCGCTACGACTTCCTGATCGCGGCAACCGGTTTTTCAAATGACTTCAACGGCCGCCCGGAATTCGCGGCGATCGCCCCACATATCCGCACCTGGTCGGATGGCCGATATAGGCCGGATATGGGGCCGGGTCGTGCAGGCATGTCGGACGCGCCGGATCTCGGTCCTGCCTTCGAGTTTCGCGAACGCGTCCCCGGCTCCTGCCCGATGCTTGCACATATCCACTGCTTCAACGACGCCGCCATGCTAACGCACGGCAAGGTCTCCGGCGACATCCCGGCCGTCAGCGCCGGTGCCGACCGTCTTGTGCGCGGCATTGCCGCATCGCTGTTTGCCGAGGATGTCGAAACCCACTTCGCCAATCTGATCGCCTACGACACGCCCGAACTTCTGGGCGACGAGTGGGTCGATTCAACACCCTTGTTGCACAAGGAGGCCGCGCTGTGATTGACGCAATGGACAAGGCAGCGGGTCTTTCACCGGACGATGCCCTTTTCGCTGCACGGCGGTTTCGGCCCGAATTCGTGCGAGGGGCCGAGGAATGTCGCCTCTCGGTGCTGCACCCGGCAAACGATCAGGGGCTGGCGCCGAATTTGCGTGTTGCTCTTGCCCGTCGCATGGCCGCCCTGAATGCCGATCCGGTCCTGGTGGCCGAATATGATGTTCAGCTGGATCAGCTTGATCCTACAGAGCAGCTTCTGGCTGTAGCCCAGGGCGAGACGGCTCTGGAAGAACCATTGGCGACTATCGCCCGGCACGCCGACCTGGTCACGGTGACGCCAAAAAAGGCCGAGGCGAGCGACATCGCCCTGCTCGCCCAGGCCGGATTGAGCAATCCTCAGATCGTCGCGCTCTCCGAACTGATTGCCTTCGTCAACTTCCAGACGCGGGTAGCGACCGGCTTGCGATTGATGAGGTCGGCATGATTTCCTCGGTGCGCCTGAAGCCGCTGAACTGGCAGCCATACATCGCGCCGGTCAAGCTATCCGAAGCCACGCCGGAACAGCTTGAAGCGATGAAGGTTACGCCTTCGGCCAAGAAAGTTTCGGAATATGTGCGCACCCTTGCGCATGACCCAGAGAGCTATCTTGCCCGCACGGTTCTGTTCAACGCAATCATGTATGTCGAAGGCGGGCTCGCCCGTCCCGACCGCGAACTTGGCGCATTGGGGGCCTCGATCGTCAATGGCTGCAAATTCTGTGCCGTTGTCCACGCCCGCCGGCATGCGGAGTTGACCAAGAGCGACCAAGTGGTCACCGCACTTTATCTCGACAAACCTGAAGCGCTCGGCCAACGCGATGCGGCAATCTACAGCTTTGCCCGCCGCCTGTCGGCGGCGCCGTCGGAAGCGACGGCAGACGACATCGCCGCGCTTCGATCAGTTGGCATGGATGACCGCGAGATCATCGATCTGATCCACGCCATATCGATCTTCGGCTGGGCAAACCGGCTGATGCACGTTCTCGGCCATGCGGAGAGCGGGTGATGATGTCGCATGCGGTCAAGGCACTCCGTCCCACACTGTGAAGGGCACCAACCAGAATGCTTGAACTCAAAGATATAAAGCTGTCCTACGGAAGCACGCAGGTTCTGAACGGCGTCAATCTCTCGGTAAAGCGGGGTGACGTGGTGTCGATCATCGGCCCCAGCGGCACCGGCAAGACCACGTTGCTGAAATGCATCAACTACCTTGCCAAGCCGTCCTCAGGAACCATCGCGTTCGATCAGATTCGGATGGATTACCAGCGTGCCGACAAGACCGCTGTCCAGGCGATCCGGTTGCGAACGGCGATGGTCTTTCAGCAATTCAACGTCTTCAAGAACATGACGGTCCTGCAGAACGTGATGGATCCCCTGGTGATCGTGCAGCGCAAGTCCGCAGATGAGGCGCGGGAGATCGCCTTGCGGGAGCTCGAGCGGGTCGGCCTCACCCCGAAGCGAGATAGCTATCCCTCCCAACTGTCGGGCGGCCAGCTCCAGCGCACCGGCATCGCGCGCGCCCTGGCGGTTCGCCCCGACGTGATACTCTTCGATGAGCCTACGTCATCGCTGGATCCCGAGCTCGTCGGTGAAGTTCTAAAGGTGATCAAGGATGTCACCTCGTCAGGGATCACTTCGCTGCTTGTGACCCACGAGATGCAATTCGCAAAGAACATCTCCAACCGGATTGTCTTCATGGATCGTGGCGTGGTTGCCGCCGATGGCAGCCCGGCTGAAATCTTCGATGCACCTTCCAGCCCGCGACTTGCCCAATTCCTGCAGTCGGAACTCGCTTTTCAATAGCTCAACAAGAAGGGAACCTAAGAAATGTCTGCAATCACATCCAGTTTTTCTCGCCGCTATGCCCTGGCCATCGCTGGCGGCATCGCAATTGCCCTTGCAACAGCGGGGATCAGCCATGGCCAGACCGTTCGGACGATCAAGATCGCCACCTCTGCCGAATCCAAGCCGCTGGCATGGGGCGCGATCGGCGTCGAGCCGCAAGGCTATGAGCCCGATCTTCTGAAGGCGATCAACGCAAAGCTGCCGCAGTATAAGTTCGAAATGGAAGGCGTCTCCGACATTGCCCAGGAAACCGGCCTCGCCACGGGCAAGTACGACATCGCGGTCGGTGGCTACTACAAGTCGCCCGAACGCTCCAAGCAGTTCCTCATTCCGGAAAATCCCATGGGCGCCAGCCTGATGAAGATTTACAGCAAGAAAGACAGCGGCATTAAGGAAATGAAAGACCTGGTCGGCAAGAGGATCGTTCCGACCACGGCCGGCGGTGGAACCTACAAGTTCATCATGAATTGGCAGAAAGAAAACCCGGAATACAAGCTCGATGTCACGGCATCGAGTGCCGGTATCCCCTACCCGAACCGGCTGGACGAAGTTCAGAACGGCAAGTTCGACGCTCTCGTCCTGCCGTCGAATCTCGGTGAGCAGACCGTCATCGAGCAAAAGAAACTCGATATCGTGGCGTCCGAGCCAGTGTTCAGCAACAACACCTACATGCTGATCCACCGATCTGACGAGAACAAGGTTCTGGCCGACGATGTGAACAAGGTTCTCAAGGAATTGAAAGACGACGGCACGATCGAAAAGCTCTCGCAGAAGTGGTTCGGCGAGGGCATCGTCCAGTACATGAAATAGCACGGCCGTCGGCGACCATATTCGCTAGTCAGCGGCAAGGCTGAATTGCAAGAAGGAGCGTTCAAAGTGGATGTATCTGCTATGATTCCCGAGTTGCTCTCGGCACTGCCGCTGACGCTCGCCATCACGTTTACAGCCCTCATTTCCGGGTTCTGCCTGGCTCTCATCGCGACAACCCTCCGGGTCCGCAGGGTGCCAGTCATCAGTCACCTGGTGGACCTCTACGTGTCCTATGCCCGGAGCGTTCCTGTCGTACTGCAGTTGTTCGTCGCGTTTTATGGGCTTCCGCTGTTGGTGATCCTGTTCGGCGCCAAAGATTTTATTTCGGCGACGATGGCTGCCATGGTGGGGTTGAGCCTCTACCACGGCGGCTATCTGTCGGAAGTCATGCGGCCTGCATACCTGGCCGTCGATCGCGGCCAGCACGATGCGGCCGACAGCCTTGGATATACGTTCCGACAGAAAATTACTCGCGTCGTCGGCCCGCAAGCGGTGCACTTCGCTTTGCCGGGCTATGGGAACTCCGTCATCTACCTGATCCATAACGTTGCGCTGGTCATGTACATCGGGGCGGCCGACATCATGGCGACTGCGCATCTGATCATGGAGCGAGACTACAACCAATTCCAGTTCGAAACCTATCTCGTCCTGGCGGTCATCTATTCGCTGATGTGCCTGGTCGCATGGCTCATCGTGCGCTTCTTCGAGCTTCGATCACCGATGCAAGCGCCTGAGGCGACGCCAACAACCCCGATCAAGAACCAGCTCCTCGCGAGCGTCTGACGTAAGGGTATTCAACCATGTTTGATACCGATATTTTGCTCCAGGACACGCAGGAAATTCTGAGTGCCGTACCCGTGACGATTGGAATGGCGCTCATGATTTTCGTCCTGTCGACGATAGTCGGCAGCATATTCGCACTTATCGAATACAGACGGGTACCGGTGCTGCGAGAGCTCATCATGACTTACAAGATCGTCTTCAAGGGCGTTCCGATGGTCATCGTTATTTTCCTCGCCTATTTCGGTCTGCCGCCCGCATTCCAGTTCCTGTTCTCATTGCTTGGTATCAACTTCAACGCCCACGAAACCCCCAATTGGGTCATCCTTGTAGTTGCGATTACCGGCTGTGTCGCCGCGTTCCAATCGGAGATTATCAAGGGAGCCCTGAATGCATTCGACACCGGTCAGTCGGACGCAGCCCATTCGCTGGGCTATACGGGCGGCCAACTGTTCCGACGTATCCTATTTCCCCAGGTGGCCCTCACGGCAATTCCTGACCTGACGACTTCGATGATGGTCATCATGAAGGCCCTTTCTCTCGGATTCGCCATCGAGGTTGTCGATATCTTCGCCCAGTCCCAGTTGACCGCCGCGCTGAACTACTACTACCTCGAAGCCTTCGTGATTGCCGTCGTGATCTATATGGTGATTGCCTATATCGTCACACAGATTGCCGACAGGCTGGAGCAGGCGCTGAGGGTGCGGACATGAGGTGGATGTGGGATAGAATCGTCAAGCTTCGGATATCGAGCCGTACCTTGGAGGCAATTCTGTTGGCCATGAAAAGCCCGAGGAGAAGCCCAAGTAGCCGATGTATGTATCGATAATTTTGAGTGCCTGCCGGTCGACCCCATGCCGCCTGGAGCGTGGGCAAATAGACTGAGCTTGCATGCCGACTTGCATTCTCTATCGGCAGCTGCAGATGACACATATTTGTTGAGGTGGGTTCTCCCCCGTCTGGAGGGCTTCCCCTTAGCGGGCGCCGGGCTTTGGACGACAACGAGCCCGCCCGCAGTCTAAAGTATGATTGCGATCAGCGTCGCCCTTACGATCTTGCGCGTGACGCTAATGACATCGACAGCGCCGATAAATTGGGTGTCAACGCCAACCGCAGCCACGCGCCAAAGATTCCCCCAACCCTTGCTACCCAAAATCCCGTGTAGAACATCGGGCGCTGGCACCAGGCCCGTTGTCAACGTCAGCCCAACTGCCTCAGCGCCTTGACCTGCTCCACCGCAACTTTGATAAGCCGAGGTGTCAGTTGGCGCGCCGTCTCGAGGAGCTCGGCCTCAAGTTCCGCCCGCTCGCGCGAAAGCGGGCGTGTCTTTTCCAGACCATCAAAAAAGTCCATCAATGGCATCTTGAGGATGCGCGCTAACTCGGCAAGCGTCTCAATGCTGGGTAGCTGTTTGCCGCGTTCGATATTGGAAATGCTCTCAGGGGTGCGCCCAACACGGTCAGCCAACACTTCCTGGCTCAGCTTCGCCCCGCGCCGCGCAGCCTGAACTCGCGCACCTATAGCCTGCTTTAAAGAGTCGCTCATACTTGAAGCGTGACTTCGGCATTTCTCGTTGACAACGAAGTCAGCTTCAGCATTGGTCATCATCATGAAGTTTACTTCAAGTCACGTCAGAAACATCACCGAACCAGCGGTGACCGCGTCCAGTGTGAAGCCGGCACATCCTTTCAGAAAGAGCGTCATACCCGAATGAGTGCATTGCTCCTATCATCCCTGCAAGACATTGCCACGCCGCTGCGTCGACACCCTCTGGTGCGCAATGCACCGAGCGTCGGAGAGTCTCCCACCAGCGTCTCAGCGCCGGCTTATGACGAGCGCTGGCTTCGCGATCTTCTATTTCGACATCCCGAACTCATCGTCGCCGACCGCGATCACGGCCTTGGAGATATCGTTCCCCTATGCTGCGAACTCCCTCTGCCTCGCGCGGGCGGGACAGTATTTGCGGACCTCCTGGGCGTTAGCAGAAGTGGCCGGCTGGTCGTCATCGAGTGCAAGCTTTGGCGAAATCCCCAAGCACGACGAGAAGTGTTGGCGCAGATCCTCGAATATGCCGCTTTGCTACGACACTGGAGTTTTGGCGATCTATCCTCGACCTTGAGGCGCAAGCTGACCTTGGTTGATCCCAACCCGATCTTCGCCGCGGCGAAGCTTCGGTGGCCAGACCTGGAAGAAGCTCCGTTCGTCGATGCGGTAACACGATCGCTAAGACTCGGAGATTTTCAGCTCATCATTGCCGGTGACGGCATCCGATCGGACACTCACGCGATTGCCGAGCACCTCAACGCGCAGGGCGGCGGACTAGCCCAACTCGCGCTACTTGAAATCCAGATTTGGCAAACGACTTCTGGAAATATTATCGTTATGCCTACGGTGCCGCTGCGGACCGAAGTCCTGCAGCAGAGAGTTTTGGTCGACCTCGCCGGTATGCCGCTCTATTTGGAAACGCCAGAACCTATCAGCGCCCCGCCCGCTGACACCATGGAGAATGTTGTCGATCCCGACCGAGTAAACCGGCGGGGCATCAACCGTGCATTCTGGCAGCGGTTCATTGATGAGGTACAGTTCGACCACGCAGACCAACTGGCACCACGCCACGGCGGCGACAATTGGGTGAGAGTTCCCCTGCCCGACCCGCTAGGATGGCTGACTGCCTTTCGGTCGACTGGCAGCAGAGCCGAAGTCGGCCTGTTCCTGACCTTCCGCGAAGAGGATGGTCAGGCTCTCTTTGATGAATTCCACAACGACATTGCAGAATTGCGCGGAGAAACCGGCCTTGATTTGGTCGCGCGGCTGAAATCGGACAGGCCATTTCATGCGGAGTTGGGCGTGTTTAGGCCAAGGTCAGACTTCGCAGACGAAGGCCAGCAGCTCGACTGGCTCTGCCATGCGGCTAATCGCTTTGTTTCGTTGATCCGCCCAAGGCTCAGCCTGATGGCGGAGGCTGCCGAATGACAAGGCTGCTCAAATGGGAACGGCTGGCCCTGGAGGGCGACTTCTCAACCATGCCCGCGCCCCTTAAGTGGGATCAATCCGGCCGCTTCGCCCATTTCCTCAACGGGTACGAGGTCGCCGGAGGAATGGACGCTCTAGCCGGCCTTGCCATCGCAATGTCGGGGCAAGCTCGCAAGACGGGCAAATGGCAAGGCAGCGCGCTCGACCTTTGGCTCAGCCTGTTCTTCCAGCAACGCGCCCATCGCCATACCGGATCAGAAGACAATGACCCAATTCTCGACGAACTGTGTGAAGCGCTTCGTGTGGCTCTCAATCAACTGACGCCGGAAGAGGCCAAGGCATTGGCTCTGCGGCTCAAACAGGAGGCCCTTTAGCTCAGCATTTTGCGAATCAGCTTGCGACGCTGAGGTCGCTGAAAAAGCATGTATTGGCTCGGCTTAGATATAGGCCAACAAAATATTTTGTCGGCCTTCGGCATCACTTTTGCCGAGCGACAAAATATTTTGTTGCAATCTCAAGTCGTGATAACACAAAGAAAAATGCATTTAGTTCAAGTTTCGTTCGATGGATCCGAAGATTTGGTATTTTGCGCCAAGTCAATGGTCGCTATTCTCTGGGTAATTCTCAGGAACATACCGATGTCGGTCGTTCCTGGGCTGGCATTCAGAGGATCTCATGGCCACCAACATCACCACAGTTTCGATCCACGCACTCACCCCTTACCGCAACAACGCTCGCACCCATTCCAAGAAACAAATCCGACAAATTGCCCACAGCATCGAAAAATTCGGCTTCACCAATCCGGTCCTGGTCGACGAGAAGAACAACGTCCTTGCCGGCCATGGCCGACTCTCAGCAGCGCGCCTGCTGGGATGGAAGAACGTTCCAACCCTCTCGATCAACCATCTCAGTGAGGCGCAGAAGCGCGCTTACATCCTCGCCGATAATCGGATCGCCGAGAAGGCCGGCTGGGACAAGCAGATCCTGGCCATCGAGTTGCAGGCGCTGGTCGATCTCGACTTCGATGTGAGCCTCACCGGCTTCGACATCCCAGAGGTCGATCTGATCATCAGCGAGTTCTCGCCGGACAATCAGGATGATGAAGCCGAAGGGGACGAAGCGGAACATCTGGAGCAATCGGCGGGGCCAGCAGTAACACGGCCTGGCGATCTATTCCTACTTGGCGATCATCGACTGCTTTGCGGCAACGCGCTTTCGGCAGAGCATTTCGATATGCTGATGCAGGGCGAGAAGGCATCCGTCTGTTTTACAGACCCGCCCTACAATGTTCCGATCGGCGGACACGTCAGTGGTCTTGGCAAGACAAGCCACCGGGAATTTGCAATGGCATCCGGCGAGATGTCCGACGATGAGTTCGCAAGGTTCCTGGAACAGTCGTTCTCACTGATTGCTGGGTCGAGCAAGCCGGGCGCTATCGCCTTCGTGTGCATGGATTGGCGTCATATCGCAGAGACCACATTGGCGGGTAAACAGACGTTCGGCGATCTGCTCAATCTGTGCGTCTGGAATAAGACTAATGCCGGCATGGGCAGCCTCTACCGCTCTCAGCACGAGCTGGTGCTGGTGTTCAAAAACGGGAAAGAGCCGCATCGCAACAACGTCGAACTCGGCAAACACGGACGTCACCGCAGCAATGTCTGGACCTACCGCGGCGCCAACAGCTTTGGCACGACGCGGATGGAAGAGCTCGAAGCCCATCCGACCGTCAAACCTGTCGCTCTGGTTGCCGACGCACTGCTGGACGTCAGCCGCCGCGGCGACGTCGTGCTGGACCCATTTGGCGGCTCGGGGACCACGCTACTCGCGTCGCACAAGACAGGGCGCCATGCACGCCTTATCGAGATCGATCCTCACTATTGCGATCTGATCATCCGCCGCTTCGAAAGGCATACGGGCAAGCAGGCAACGCTCGCCACCACGGGCGAGACGTTCGAGGAACTGTGCGAGCAGCGTGGAAGCCTCGAATCTTCCGACGCACGCGCCAAAACAGCGTCCGCGACCCCGGCGCCTGAAACTGTGGGAGGCCTGCTGTGACACGGAGAAAGAAACCTGCCGACTACTCGATAGGCTACGGCAAGCCTCCAACTGAAACCCGGTTCCAGAAAGGAATGTCAGGCAATCCGAAAGGGCGACCGAAAGGCAAAAAAAACATGAACACTATTGTACGTGAGACGCTCTTTGGGCCGATCCAAATCCAGCAGAATGGCAGGACGACGACGGTGACGGCACTCGAGGCCATCCTCCTCAAAATGCGCAACAATGCGCTTTCAGGCGATTTCCGGTCGGCGGCCCATGCTCTTCAGCTCGCATCCCGTTGTGCCGAACTTGAGGAAAGCCGGCAACCCGATGCAGAGGTCGACGTGTTCGATCCGCAAACAATGGTCGACATGATGCGGGATTATCTCGACCACAAGGACTCGCCAGAGAATGATACCGAGACCCGTTCCAAGACCGGCGACGAGGGAGACGAGGAATGAACGCTCCACTCCCCCTACCGGGCCGACCATCCTCCTCGCCCGTTGCACCGACTGCCCTTCAGCTGCTGTTGGGCGCGGCCCGCGATGACTTGGCGACCTTCGTGGCGCTGGCTTTCTCCGCTGTCGATCCAGGTGCCAAGTATTTGCCCAACTGGCACATCCGAGCGATTGCGCATCAGCTCGAGCGCGTCTCAGCGGGCAAGTGCAAGCGCTTGATCATTACGATGCCACCGCGATCGTTGAAGTCGGTCACCAGCTCGGTCGCGTTCCCGGCATGGATTCTTGGCCGCGATCCGTCGAAGAAAATGATCTGCGTCTCTTATGCTCAACCTCTTGCGGTCAAGCACGCCAACGACTTTCGAACAGTCGTCAACACCGCCTGGTACCGGTCGATGTTTCCGACCTTCAAGGTTAGCCCGCGCAAGAACACTGAAAATGAGCTGCAGACCACGCTCGGCGGTGGGCGCCTGGCGACCTCGACCGGTGGTCAGCTAACCGGCCGCGGTGGCGACATCATCATTATCGATGACCCCTTGAAGGCAGATGAAGCGCATTCGGAATCGGCTCGCAATAGGTGCGCCGACTGGGTTCGCACGACATTGATGTCGCGCTTCGACAATCCCGCTGCCGGTGCCGTCGTCCTTGTCATGCAAAGATTGCATGTCGACGACCTGGCAGGCGTGCTTCTGGAGACTGGCGGCTGGGAGCATTTGAACCTGTCGGCGATTGCCGAGCAGGACGAACGCGTCCAGACAAGTGTAAATCGCTGGCACGATCGCAAGTTTGGCGACTTGCTCCACCCCGCGCGTCTGGGACACGCGGAACTGGACGGTCTAAAGCGCCTATTAGGATCGCTCAACTTTTCCGCGCAGTACCAACAATCCCCTGCCCCACCGGACGGCAACATGGTCAAGAGGGTGTGGTTTCGCGACTACGATCCGCATCAGTTCGACCGTCGGTCGATGACCATCGTTCAAAGCTGGGACACCGCCCTTAAGGGCGACCCCTCCAGCGATTACTCCGTCGGAACGACATGGGCCAAGGATGACAACAACTATTATCTCCTTGATCTCGTGCGCGTCAGGGCAGCTTATCCAGACCTCATCAAGTCCGTCAAAAACTCCCTTTTGGAGCACGACCCTGACATCATCCTCATTGAAGATGCCGGCTCTGGCTCAAGCCTCATCGCCGACTTGGAAAGCCAAGACATCAGCACGACGCCGGTAAAAGCCAGAACCGACAAGGAAAGTCGGCTGTCACGCGTTGCCGCGATGATCGAAAACGGCAACGTCAATCTTCCGAAAGACGCACATTGGAGAGATGACTTCCTGCTTGAGGTGCTCGCATTTCCGCATGGCAGGCACGACGACCAAGTCGATTCCATGACGCAGGCGCTGATCTGGATGAAAGACGACAAGCCTACGGGAAGGTTCTATATCGGCAAATTTTGAAGTCCTGCTCCAAAATCTGGGCGCTTTCGCGAAATGTCAGCTTTGCGCCCACATAACGACGTTGAGCAGAACCCGGCCGCATCCGAGGAGCGGACATTAAAGCGAACGGACGATGTAGCACGCCGATGCCGCTAGACGATCCGAGATACTGAGGTTGTCGGCTCAATGATCGCAGCTTGTAGCAGAGCGCGAAAGGCTACGGTCAGGACAGCCGCCGCGATCTGCACCCGGAGGGTTCGTTGCCATTGTTTTCGGGCGCCCACACCATCAGTTACGACCTTCGAAGCGTTCGGGGTTTTGAGACGCCCGCAACGCCGCCGTCGATTTTCTGTATTTCAAACCGAGACAAAACCCGAAATGTACGTCCTTAACCATTCATTGACTCGCGCCCCTTGCAATCTCTAAATCGGTTCTGAGGGAACGTTCTTGCACGTTGCGTTTTGAGGCGCTTGATGTTGAACCGACTCGATCACCCAAACCTTTCCCCCGATGATTTGCAGACCTGCAAACGGGTCTTCGAGCGGCTTTGTTCCGAGCGAAATTTCGACCATACGAGCGAAGAAGCAGAGCACATCGCTCCGGCGGTGATCCGTCACTTTCAAGAAGGCCACATGGACGAAGGCGATCTTTGGCTTGCCGTTCGAATGTGCCGCACATTTCGGGAGGCCTTGGCAATGCATCGCAGTGTCGGTCGGCTGGCCTACTATCAGGGCGCCCGACCTGGCTCGGATTTGCTGAACAGCCTGGCATAGACTTCGAGTTGGCCATGAAAGCTACGGCCGTACCGATACGCCTGACCGACGCGGCTGCGCGAAGACCCTATGACTAACCAGCTACCACCTCGCAGCTATTCTGAGGCAGGTAGCTGCTTCACGCTCTCTTGATTGAGGAGAGTTGCCAGCCCGATAATGATCTGCGGCATAACAAACGGCTTGGTGATCATCAGGCTGTTGGGCACTCCAAGCGACGGCCAGTCGTCCGCGCCATCGCCGCTCATGTATATCACTGGCATAGTGGGATTGACGGTTCGGAGGTGTCTGGCCACATCCCACCCGGTTCGGCCGTCTCCAAGCCTGATATCTGTGAGCAGAGCCGCAACTCGCTCCGGCTCACGATCAAAAATTGCAATGGCTTCAAGGCCCTTTGAGACGGGAATCACCTCAAACCCGGCCTCCCGGAGGGAGCTTTCGATGTCCAAGAGAATGATGCTTTCATCTCCACAACCAGTACGGAAACCGACGGCATTGAAAGGTATGCCTCCCTGAGTATTCCTCGGCAATTCAACGGCCGCAGGCCCGAAAATGCTCCTTAGACAATAACATATGTTAATGCGGCGAAAGCGGGCTGGGACTCGGAGGGCGCAGCCGAAAGGGAGGAGCCTCACGCAAAACAGTCATTTAGATAGGAACTTATAAACATATGTTATAGTTTGGAGGGTTCTGAGTGGTAGGTCATAGGGGAGCACGATTTGAGGTCTGACTCGAGCGTCGCCTTGTCCCAAGGCTTATCGGAGAGACAGACATTACAGAGGCGCAAGCCCTGGAGTTGATATCGCTTCTAGGAGCGAATTGGTCCTCCCTGATGCGGGAGGCCAAAGGCATCAAGCACAATCTAAGGTCACCAACCATGCCGCCCTCGAGAACATTAGCGCCCCCAGCAAGTTAGGGCCAACCCCAAACAGGTTCTTGATGGCACAGGCTCCCTCTTCGAACATTTTAATCCGCAAGCTCCAGACCATCTCGGAACTCGCACCGTCAGATATTGCGCTCTTGGGGAACATCTCGATTCAGGAGAAGGAATATCATGCCAACGAAGACATTCTGCGCGAGGGCGACAAACCGACCCTTTCCTTCGTCGTTCTGGACGGCTTGATAGGCTCGACCAAACTAACCGGCGACGGCAAGCGTCAGATTTCCTCCTTTTTTGTTCCGGGCGACATTCCCGACCTGCATGGTTTGCATTTGTCGGTCATGGATTCCACTTTCACACCTTTCATGCCGACGCGGGTGGGCTTCATGCGGCATGACGCTCTTCACGATATTTGCGACCAGCACCCTTCGATAACGAGAGTGTTTTGGCGCTCGACGGTGATCGATGCGGCGATTTATCGAGAGTGGGTCACCAACGTCGGGAGACGCGACGCCTATGCTCGTATGGCTCACCTTCTTTGCGAACTGATAGTCCGCCTGCACTCCGTGGGCCGCATTGAGGATCGTGTGGCCCACCTTCCGATCACGCAGGCTGCACTTGGCGACGCACTTGGGCTTTCCACCGTGCACGTGAACCGGGTGCTTCAGGAACTTAGACGCGACGGTCTGATATCCACCGTTGGCTCGCGTTTTCATGCGACCGACTGGGCAGGGCTCGTCCGCGCTGCAGATTTTGACTCTACCTATCTGCACCAAAGGGCTGCGCAAACAGGTGCCGATTTCTGAGCCTGCTGGCTCGCTCATAATCCGTTCAGCCAAGCCCTTCGCGATCCGCCGGTCACAGCTTGACGAACCCGACCGCAGACATAAAATAGCGACGGCATGACTTCTCAAAGATACGACCTCAGGAAGGAGCCCGACGAAACCTGGACGGTGTTTGACGTGTTCACTGGGCAGCCAGCAGACGCGTGGGGCGCTCCGGCGGAGTATCTTGACGAGGAGTATTCCCGCGATCTCGTCAGCGTTCTGAATCTTGTCGACCTGAAGCGAAGGGCCGCCCCAGGTAACCTCTAAGTACGACTGCCTAGGAGCGCCTGATAGCGTCGAAATTCCGCAAAGTCACCGTTCTGCGGGCGCCACCTGACATGGTGGAGAGGCTGAGCGGGCCGTGCTAAGGGCGAACCCGAAGCCTTAAAGGCGCTGGTCAATTCGCCGCCGCCATAGCTACCAGACCCGCATAACGTTGTTAATCCGGCAGCAGCATCTCCTCTTGGTCGGCCGCAGCCTCGAACAGTAGCCGGAAGTCACCAATCGGCATTTTGCCATCCATCGCAGACAGACATGCCTCCGCCGCCGACCGCCACTTTGGGCCACGGTTGGACCACTTCAATAGTTCCTCGGCGGCAGTGCCGATACGGCTGATCCCAAGGCGGAATCCCGGTCGGTCGGTTTTGACGTAGACAGGCGGGTTGAACCAACGATGGGGCATCAGGGTTCGCGCACGTCGAACGCGACGAATAGCTGCCAAATGGAGGCTGTATTGACGATCATTTCGACTAGTTGGCAGTCGGTTTCACGAAGGTCACGGCCGCGCTCGCGCACCAATGCAATGGTCGCCTTCACGGAAATTATGTCGCCCGGTAGATAGCCCAACAGGGCCTCGCGAACCAGCTCCTTGGCCGCTAGCTGCGCAGGCCAAACAGGTGCTTGAATGTCCATCCCATCCTCCCAGAGAGACAGAACCTCAATGACCCATTCTGTGGTGCACTTTCCGAAAAAGGCAAGGGCCGGAAACGTACAAAGCAGGTTCTGAAGGGCGCCAATCCCTTAGATCTGCGCCTTGCGCTTGAGGGCATTGCTGGGCGCTCTTGATCGTGCCGGCACACGTGCGGAGGGTCGGCATTTCGTATCTCCTAGCGGTTTGTTCGGCCCTGTGAGAGCCTGGGCCACTGGTCGGATTGAGGGTCGTGCCGGTGATCTGCCAAACATTTACCCGGACGGAGAATGCTCCCCTTCGAGATGTGTAATCCGAAAGATCGTCGGGTTACGGTCGCAAAGCGCGCCGCCAAACTGCGCCCACAAGCGTTCGCACTCTCTTGCCCTAGACTCGGGGTGCCCGGTTCGCCATAGAAGATCATGGCTCCGCGAACATCGTATCCAAGCACCGAAGCGTTGGCCACCAACTGAATGGCCATACCCAAGGTGATGGGACCGATTTTGGCCTCAGTTTTAGTGGAGAGGTCGACCACACCAAACACTTCCGCATTGACGCCTCTGCCAGCCAAAACGGCCGTCGAGATCGCATTATTCGCGGAAAGAAGCATTCGATTAGTCGCCCGTTGAAACGGCTCTACCAACTCTCAAAGGCAAGGTTTGCTCCCGATCACCCGACCTATCGCAGGTGGGGCGCCTTCGGCTGCAACAATCAACTGAATCAGGCGGCATCTCTCATTTCTGCGTCGTTGACGGGAAACTCCTGGAAAGACAGGCCACTCCGTCGAGCCCAATTCCGCTCAACATCGAGGAGTTCATTCTCACCAGTCAAGCCGTTCATAAACAGTCTGAGTACGTGTGCAGCTATGCGCTCACCGTCCTGCGAAGCAACACGTACACCGCGCTCTTTGCAGACCGTCCGACAAACATGGGCAAGCACCATAATATCGCTCGGCTCCAAAAACCGACCTGGATATAACATACCGTCCTCCCTGGGAAAGCTACATTGAGCTTCTGATTACATAGGGTCACCGGCAGCCACAATTAACTATGATAGTCGTTTACTCGACTCTGCAGAAATTTGAGCTGCCCACCAAAACGCATCGGGCATAGCGCCACTACGGCACCGAGGTACGGGCTATTCAGGACACGCGAGGTGCCTCCGAGCTTAGAATTTTAGGCAAGCTTCGCTTCTTCGCGTGAGAGATCCACCATAATCCGCAGGCAGTGCACTGTGAACTCTCCCCCGAAAGACCGATAGCAGCGGCGCAATTGTGTGGATCCGCGCTGTTTAGCCCATTCACTCGACGATGTTCAGGACGCTCGTTCTATGACAGCGACGCGCTTGGCCTCCCCTCATCGCTCCGCAAGCGGGGCGGGCGCCTTGATTAGTCATTTTTCTGGGAACCGTCGTTTCGCAGCGAAGTTCGGTACCGAAGGGACGTTCCGAGATGGAGTTGATCATGAAACAGGTTCTTTTCGCTTCAGCCATTATGGCACTGTCAACTGGCCTCGCCTTTGCGCAATCGACCACCACGACCACAGGCGGATCGTCGAGCTCGACAACCAAGACAATGCCGAGCACTACGACCGATCAGGGGACGGATTCGACCACCACGAGTGGAACGAACTCGAACTCCGCCAAGGACTGCGCTCCGGGTCAACAAACTGGTAGCGCCAAGCAGGCCGCGCCAGGTCAACAGGATACCGATGCTAACTCGGCTGCTCCTGGCCAGGTGAAGAAGACCACGGAAGGCTGCTGACCTGACCTGTCCCAGGTTGATGCATAGCGGTCGATTCTCAGGATGTCGCCGCATTGGAAAAACCCGTCGTGCTAGGCCGGCACGGCGGGTGGATAGCAGGACTATAGTCTTGCATTTCGCAGCGAAGGTCCAAGCTGTGCCAGTTGGTTCTCTGCTTGTCCAACGGCCGTTCCATTACATTAGTTAGTCGACATATATGTTATCGCCGCCTGCAATCTGTGCCATGTTGGTTCACCCTAGTGGCACCTGTTTTGCATCGCCCGCGACAGCAGGGGAAAACCAACACCCCAGCGAGTCCCGTTATCCCTGGGACGGCCTGCCGCTGCCGTGAATGGGGCGGCGGGCTTTTTTCTTATTCGATGAAACGAACGGTCATGCCGTGAGTTGGCTTCCCAAAGGAGGAGCCGATGAAAAAGGAAGGCGATGGGCGTGTAGACAAAGGCAATCAGCAACTGCTTGCCCGTCGTTTGTCTGAAGAAGTCGGCATTTCAGAACCTGAGGCGCGCGCTCTGATCAAGCTTATCGGCACGGACTGGAATTCGCTGCTTCGTGAAGCCCGATTCTTGAAGGAGCGTCATTAGAAGTCCGCCGCCTATTGGGCGCCGGCGGCGGACCTGTTAAGCGGCTACATCCTTGGGAATCGACCGCTCGTAGGGTTAATGTGCCACTTGGAGGCCAGTTCCATGTAATTGCACAGCGGCAAGAGCATGCGACTTCCGCTTTATCCGGCATAGGCCATCAGGCGTAATTGTAGCGACGCCATTGTCTAGTATCATATGGGGCCTGGTCATTAGGCCCACCCTCGTGCCCAGCATGGTCGGCACGGTCACTCACTCGATCCTTCGGCTGCTTGATCGTGCCGACTACTGCCGACGTCTGCTACTGCCGGTGGAAAGAGCCGGTTCCAAGGGCTGGTGCCCTGGCAATTCATGCCAAGCGACTTGGCGTAGGTCGCGCATGTCGACCTGCTGGCCGCACGTGGGGCAGGTGTAGAAATTCTCCCGCTCGTCGGCTGGCTCGCCGCCGTGCTGCCTGCCGGGGATGGGTGGTCCAAGGTCGGATAGCTTGGTCATCTACTGCCCAGCGCTTTTGCTTCTCGTTCTAGCGTCTCACGGTCGTTGCCGTGCTTTTTGATAAGTTCACGCACCTCGGGGATCGTAAGCTGAAACTTGCTGGCGAGATAACCGACCTCATATTCTTCGTCGCCTGATACCCGGTCGCGGTCGCGGAAATCACGCTTGCTTTTGTCGTCGGCCATTGGTGTTGCTCCTAGAGGTTGTTGATCCGCAACGCGCACCGGGTCGCATTGTTCATCCTTCTTGGAACTATTTTAGCTAAAGCTGATTGAATCGCGGGTGTGGGTCAGTTGATGCGTTTGAAGTTCATCAAGCCGATGGAGCCGGAGCTTGTCGATAACCCGCCAGAGGGTGACGACTGGATTCACGAGATAAAGTTCGACGGCTATCGCACGCAGATCATCAAGGACGAAGACGGCATCCGAGTGCTGACGAGGAGAGGGTACGACTGGACTGCACGCTACCAGATCCTTGCCGACCAAGCCGCCGCGATTGAAGCCGACGACTTCATCATTGAGGGTGAAGCCATCGTGGTTGATGAGGCTGGACGCTCCGATTTCCATGCGCTGCAGTCGGCGGTCAGCAGCCGCGAGACCTATCAGGACTATTATCTCGTCGCCTTCGATTTGCTGCACCTAAACGGCACGACCTCCGCAGCATGCCGCTCGAGGATCGGCGCGAGATCCTGCAGGGAATGATCGAGGCCGGCGGCCGCATCCAATTCAGCGAGGCGATGCCCGGCACGGGCGACGCGGTTTACTACCTTGCCGACCAGACTGGACAAGAAGGCATCGTCTCGAAGCGCCGGGACAGTCTCTATCGCAGCGGCCCGACGATGAACTGGCGCAAAATCAAGTGCTACGATGAAAAGGAGATGGACATCATCGGCGTTCAGCGTGATCCGGGCCAGGCGGCAAGGGTTCTTATGGCTGACAACGGCCGCTATCTCGGCACCGCCAACGTCAATTTCAAATTCGACAAACGCAAGCGCCTCTGGGACCGCGTGCAGGGCAAGGTGGGCGGCCCTGTGCCGAAAGGCCTGAAGAGAGACAAGGCGGAATGGCTGAAGCCGGGTCTTGTCGGCCGCGTGAAGTTCCTGAAAGGTGAGGAGCAACTACGCCACGCGAAGCTGCTCGATTACCGGGAGGAGGAATAATGGCGGTCGCCAAGAAAGATCAGGAGCGCATCACCTATGCCTGGATGTATGGCTCCCAAGCGCGCAAGGACGGTAAGGAGCGCTCAGTGCCGGAGTATTGGGAAGAACAGGCCGACGCTTGGCTGCAGGGTTTTGATGACCATCCTTTGGCCGACGCCGGCAAGGTCAAGCCTGTCAGTGAGCAGATGGAAGCGGAAGTCGATGAGGCCGGCGTCAGCGAGCATTAGAGCGGCTTGCCGGCGCGCATCATGGCCCGCGCAATCGCGAGCTGCGTTTCCGTCCTGGCGTTCTCTTTCTGCGTCATGTTGTCGGCGGCGATGAGCCGTTTTAATGCCCGCAATATCTCGCCCCGCGTCCATCCCGCCTCTATCATGCAATCGACAATCGCCTGAAATCCGGGCTCCATTGCCTCCTGGCAGTCAATTGCCCGGTCCTGATATTCGTCCTGTCTCCTGGGTGGATTGATCATGCGCTGCATTCTCAGTTGGCGGGGCCTTTGGGCATCGTCTCGGACGTAGTTCCGTCGAGAAGATCGAGAAACGAGTGCATCGCCTTCACCATCATCCGCGCACCGTTTTCGTTTAATGTGAAGGATCGCTTCCCCTCATCAGTCAACAGCCCGACCAGGCAGACCTTGGGATTGTCGCGGTCGTCGATATCGATTGTGACGCCCGATACCCCTGGCAGCATCACGTCCTTTTGCTTCTTAGGCATCACTACGACAGCCTTGACTCGTTCTCACTCTGTTCCCATTTTGGGCAGGCCTCGATCCTTGTCAATGAGACGACCCTAAAATGTGTGGACGCGTTTTCGTAAAATCGACAATCCCGGACATGGTGCGGCGCTTCGAGTTCGCGCACCCCGGCGACATCGAGCGCTTGGGCAACGGGTTCCCGATCTGGAACGGTGCGCCCAGCCTGACCTATCCAATCATTAGCCGCGAAGAGCTTTCCACGAGCATGGCCGGTTTCGTTTCTGCGAAGTGGGGACTTGTTCCCGGCTGGGCGCGCGATGGCGGCGGCCGTCCGCCGCCTGTCAATGCGCGCTACGAGACCATTGCCAGCAATGGCATGTTCCGAAAGGCATATGCCGCGCGCCGCTGCCTGGTGCCTGTCGACGGCTATTTCGAATGGCAAAAGCTCGACCCTTCGGGCAAGAAAAAACAGGCTTACGCTATCGCCATGAAGGATGACGATCCTTTTGCCATGGCTGGAATCTGGGAAGAATATGCCGACAAGGCGACCGGCGAGTTGATCCGGACCTTCGCTGTCGCCACCTGCGAGCCAAATACGTTGATGGCGACGATCCATGATCGCATGCCGGTTATTCTGGCGCCGGCCGATTACATGCGCTGGCTCGGGCCGGAAACAGATCCTCGCGACCTCATGAAGCCCTATCCATCCGACCTCATGAAGATGTGGCCGATCGACAGCAAGGTCGGGAAACCAAGCAACAACACGCCCGACATCATCGACGAGATCGGTTTGGGGCCGACCGATTTGTTCGACGTCTAGAGATACTGATCGCCGTCGCCGCGGTGCTCATAGCAGAACCAATGTGATTCCCTGCGCGGCCGGGCAAAGCCCCAGCCGGCGACCTTGCCACAACCGTTACGCTCACATGTGTGGCCAAGCACCTTCACGTGGTCGCGCTGTGCCGGCGTCATGCCTTCGGCTAGTCTCGCTGGTTCGTCGCTCATGGCAGAAAGATTCCACAGTCAGACTTGACGGGCAAGGAAAATGTTCCTTTTCTGTTCTCATGGCACACGAACCGATCGACACGCTGGGCAAAGCGACCCGGCACAACATGCTTGTGAAAGCGGAATGCAGCTGCGGCAATGTCCGCTACTGCCGATCGGCCGACCTGATGATGGTCTACGGCGGCGGCGTCGATCCGCAGACGCTGAAGTTCAATTGCAGCCGGTGCCAACCTCAGATCAAGATCACGCTGCTGGAGGTGCATCCAGAGCACTTGCCGAAGCGTCTGCTGATCCACAAACCGATGAAGATCGACGGCAAGATCACCTGGCATACCGAGCGCTTCAAAGGATGACGAAGACCCTCGCCGATACGTTGGCCGCGCGCGAATGCCTCTATGTAAATTGCGGGCATGCTATGTGCTGCAAGTCCATCAAGCTCGACATCCATGCGCTGATAGATCGCCTCGGGCCAGATCACGGATCGATGCACTGGGACCTGGTCGGGCTTTTTGGCTGCTCGGATTGCAAGGCTGCGGGTCGCGACCATCGACCGGTGTTCTTCACATGTATTCCCGATTACGAGGGTCAGCAACGGAAGCGCAATCGCGAATGGGAGCCGACTTTCGATGGTGAGTAACAGGTAGCCGCGCGGCAGGGCATGGGAGCGTACCGGCAGCATGTGGAGTTGTTGGGCTGTGCGGCGCTGGCCAAGCAGACATCAGGTCCGCCGCCTAACACACACATGGCCATTCTTCCAGGCGCAGTTAAGGTGTGGTCCCGGAAGCCAAGGCCTGTGTGTGCGTCCGTCGGCCATTCCCTACGGTTGGGTAGAGTCATTGTGCTTGGCAATTTTCTCCAAGAGCTTACGTGAGGCTTCGAGGATAAGGCGTGTTACGGCGACTCGTCGGCAGGCTAGCCGCTGTGCTGGTCGGATAGCTTCGTCATGGCTATTTAGTGGTTTACGTCCGGCATGCGATGGTCTTAACGAGCAGTACGTATTCGGCCTCTGGCTTGCCGTAGGTGCCATTTGAGCAGGCCGCAAGGCCGCTGCGGTCCCTAATACGCACTTCGCCCCGCCGAGAATAGATGAGCCCGCGTCCTTCCAGCATTTGAAGCCCAACGGTAACTCCTGGCCGTCTTGCTCCAAGCATGACGGCGAGAAACTCATGGGTGATCGCAAGGCGTTCGCCGTGGATCCGATCGTCACACATCAGAAGCCAACGCGCCAAACGCTCTTCAAGGTTTGATTTGGCGTTGATCAGGGCCGTATAGCTGGTCTGAATGTGGAAGTAGTGGACATAGCGTAACAGGAACAGGCGCAATGTTGGGCTGTTCGCAAGAGCATCCTTGAAGGGCTCGGTTCCGATCCGGAAAGCGCTACCGGGCGACTGAACGTAACATTCATGCGGGGCATAGTCAGCGCCCATCACGAGCGCGGCACCGGTCATTCCCTCAAAACCGACAAGTCCAACCTCGGCCTCCTTGCCTGAAGCCGTCGCGACCACAGAAGCGATGCCGTCCTCCAGGAAGTAAACCGTCTCGATCTCTGAATCGGCTTTCTCTAAGGTCATCTTCAGCTTGAGGGCACACGGCTCAAGATGTGGCTGCAAAAGCGCCAGGTCACCAGGGTTAAGCCGACGCAGCAATTCGTTTTTATAGGAATCGTTCTGTGGATTGGTCATAGCTCAATCCCACTTGGGGCAAGAGCTTTCCAATCTCCTTGCCGTCCGCGCCCGTAAACACGTGCAGACGATTTGGCGAACTTACGCCCTCTGGCGCGCGATTGACAGTGAAATGCAAACTGATGCACGGCGTCCCCTCAGCCGCGGAATTACAAAACAGGGTGTACAAATTTAAAGGGTTGGAATCGTACAGAACTCTGCTTCGTACGAATCCAACAATTTGCGATAGCGGCCAACGAGCCGGCTTGATGTGCACCGGGAAGGAAGCAACTCTGGGGCGGCCTCGGTTTTGGCGGCACGATCAACTGGGCCGACGACAGGTTCTCGGCTTTCGGCGAAGCCATCGCCCGGACGGGCCTCAAAGACTTCGGTGACAGTCATGTACTGACCGGCTCGCTCGGCTTGCGCGTCAAGTGGTGAGTTGCTTGGCTCTTACAAGCTGATGTAGATCATCGTTGAGCGTCGGCTGTTTGGAGTTGCAGAGCTGAAGCTGCCATTCAGCTTCCGGCCCCAATGCTGCCGAGGAGCAATGCGCCTCTGAGGTGACCAGGAGTGAAGAAGCTATGCCAAACCCGCACGACGGGCGCCTTCTCTGATTGCAGCAGTGGCGACAGGATTGGTAACCGGATAGGTTCTGATGAACACCTCAGCCGTGAAATTCGGGAACTCGTCCTTCAGTCGCGAATTGATCCTGGCGACCTGAGGCGTTTCATTGAGCATCGCATGAGCCATTGCCACAAACAGAAGTGTGGCGGGCGAATCTGGCGCAGATTGACGTAGCGCGACCAGGGATTCACGGTAAAAGCCTAGAACGTAGCTGCATCGCGCAAGCATTCCATAATACCAAGGAACATAAGGATTTAGCCGGACCGCTCGCTTGGCCAGTTCGTAGCCACGCTTCGGGTCGCTACCAACAAGAGCAAGGCTACCCGCAAGAAAGGCAAGTGAGTCCGCGTCATTTGGAGCAGCCACCGACACTCGGTCATGTTCTTCGACAGCAGCTTCGACATCGCCCTGCAATGCCCGAAGATCGGCAAGCATTATGCGGGCGTAAATGTCGGCCGGATCGAGCGCCAGCGCTTGCTTGACACATTTGCTCCAGCTCTCGATCGAGCCGGAAAGGTTGTCGGTAAACCCGTTGATGGCTTCCACAGCATGCGCAAGTGCCAGCGCGGTCCAAGCTCTTGCTAGACCCGGGTCGAGTTCGATCGCACGCGCCAGTAGCCGTATCGCCTCCTTGTTCGACTCACGGGTGAAAAGGTGCTTCTGCTCAAGCCCAAGCAGATAGCAGTCATAGGCCTGCAAACTTGCTGGAGCCTTCCGACGAGCAGCATCGCGTCGCAGATTGGCGAGCTGACCGTGGCAAGTTGCAAGGACATTGATGACGTTTTCGGTCACGCTGTCCAGCATCGCAAACAGGTTGTTCGCGGAACGATCGTAACGCATCGTCCAGACATCGACCCCTGTGTGGGCGTCGACGAGTTGGACGCGGATGCGCACCCGCTGCCCGTCCACTTGAAAACTTCCCTCGATCACATAGTCGGCATTCAACTCTCGTCCGAGAGCTCGCACGTCAACACGCCGTCCCTTGTAGGAAAGCATTGTTTGGCGGGCGATCACCGCAAGGTCCCGGTAGCGAGAGAGATCAACTATGAGGTCCGCCGACAAACCATCAGCGATACGAGTCCAGCGTTCTTCTCCGCTTAGATTGTCGAACGGGAGAACTGCGAGGACCGGCGGACCCGGCTCGTCGGTCGAAAGACTTCCGGGTGGTGCATGGCTGCGGTCCTGCTGGCGGTGATCGGCAAGTAACCCAGCAAGCGCCACTTTACTGCGAACATCGAGCTTCCGATAAATGGCCGAAAGATGGGTCCGAACGGTGGTAGGCGCTATGAAGAGTGTTTCGCCAATTTCGCGATAAGTCATTCCCTCCGCAAACTTTGCCGCGACCATCAACTCCCGATCCGATAAGCCGGCGAGAGGATTGCCTACGGGGCGAAGCATCGTTCCATTTTCCTTGCTGCCGACCTGTGGCCAGAACCCGATGGCCTTACATCAGGATGAAAATACTACAGATGCGATATCGAAAACACTGCATTTGCACGATTCCATGCGACGGGTCAGCATCCTAGTCTCTGCAGGTGGGCAGGTTAGGTTGCTTGGCAGGCCTGGTCGATTTAGAACACGGAGGGCTCCATGACAAAGTTGCCTGTCTTGACCGTACTACTGGTGCTTTTGGTGTCGGCGGGGCCATGCTTGTCCGAAGGTACCCAAACCGACAGCAAACTGACTTCGGAAGAAACGGTGAAAGCTGCCAGCGCTGAACTGTATTCCGACATTCTCGTGCGAGCATGCAGGAACGGATGGCGGTATCCGCGCAGCTACATTGAAAACGGATTCAGGCGCCACCTGGCGGAGCTGAAACTGCAGCTTGTCGATCAGGGTTACACTGTCGTACCCGACATGACCGCGAATGATCCGCAGGTCCAAAGAACGATATCGAGGACCAAACGCCGTCTGGTTGGCTCGCGCCAATTCAGCTGTTCCCACCCATACTGGCGCGATGAATGACTCCAACGCGACGGTGTGCAATCTGATAGCCTGATTTCCGGCGGTTCTCCCCAGGTTGGAAGGATGGCGTTGACGAATGGCAGGTTGTTATTCCGGGAGGAGTGACACTCCTCCTGGGGCTGTAAACAACTTCATGGAATGACCGCTCTTCGGCTGCGTGGCTCCGCAAGCTGCCGATCCGCTCCCGGCCCAAAAGCCGAGCTAGCCTCAGTTGGCCCTTAGTAGGCGAGTGATAGCCCAATTTTCCTGCAACGAAGACCCGCTAGGCCCGCTGACCGACGAAGAAAGTGCGATTTCTCCTGTCGTTGATCTCCCTTGCAGCCGGCTGGCCCAGGATTGCCGGTGCAAGCAGTCGAACATACTATTTCGCTAAAACCTGGAACCTATTGGTGCACTGAGCCTTGAGTCGCGGTTCGGAGGGTGCATGAGTAAGGCAGCAAACGGGCTCTCTTTCGTCGAGTTTCAGTCGCCGACTCTGGTCGCAACGGCGCCCGAGGGCAGCGAATGGATTCACGAGATCAAGTACGATGGCTACCGCACTGAGCTGATCATGCAGCGTGGCAAAGCACGGGCCTTCACGCGCCGTGGCTACGACTGGTCGCATCGATACCGCCGGATAGTTGAAGCAGCGGCGGGCTTGCCGGTGAGGACCGCGATCATCGATGGGGAGGCTGTCGTTCTCGGCGACACCGGCCTTCCGGATTACCAAGCCCTGGAAAGAGAGTTGGGCAATCCAGATTCCGCGAGACTCATCTTTTATGCGTTCGACCTGCTGCACCTTAACGGGCGCGATCTTCGGCAACTGCCATTGGTGAAGCGCAAGGCAGCCCTGGAGAGGCTACTGGAGAACACCGCGCCGACACTGACCTATGCCGAACATCTGGAGGTAAGCGGCAAGGATGTGTTTCAACATGCCTGCCGGATGGGGTTGGAGGGGATCGTATCCAAGCGCGTCGATGCGACCTACGGCTCGGGGGTTCAGACCAGTTGGTTGAAGGTAAAGTGCATCAAGAGCGACACCTTCCCTATCGTGGCTTTCGTAGAGAAACTCGGTGCTCACCCGCGCCGCATTGCATCGCTTTATATCGGGCGCCGCGAGGGCAACCGACTGCTCTATGCCGGGAAGGCTCGCAGCGGGTACACCTTGAGCGCTGCGAAACTTGTGCGAGAGCGGCTTGACCCGCTGATCATCAGCAAGTCGCCTTTGTCAGAGCCGATTGTGAAGCCGAAAGCGACTTGGGTGAAACCACACGTGCTGGCCGAGGTCCAGTTCAGCGGCGTCACCGATCGCGGGGTGCTGCGCGAGGCAGTGTTCAAGGGTTTGCGCGAAGACCTCGTGCCAATCCCGGCCAAGCCTCAAGCGCCATCAAAGCGACGCGGGCCAACCCGGAAACATGGCGTTCCCAGTGAAAACATCCTGCAACTGCTGCCAGACGCTGTCTCGCCCTCCAAGGACGAGCTTGCGCGTTACTGGGAGAGGGTTGCGGATCATGCCCTGGTTCATCTCGGCCACAGACCGCTGAAGCTGGTCCGCCATGCTCATGGCGCGACCTTCTATCACAAAGGCGCACTGCCGCAGATCCCGGCGGCAGTGCATCAATTGCGGCTGCAGAAGCGCGAGGGTGGCGAAGGTGTGCGCGTGTGGGTGGACGACCTTGCCGGTTTGCTGGGACTGGTCGAGATGGATGCGGTAGAGCTGCATCCCTGGAACGCCACCGTCGACGATATCGAACATGCCGACCGTATTGTTCTGGACCTTGACCCCGGCGAGGGCGTGGAGTGGGAGCAAGTCATCGAGGCCGCACTGGCGCTCCGCGACATCCTGGAAGCGGAAGGGCTGGAGAGCTGGCCGAAGGTTACTGGCGGCAAAGGCATTCACCTGATGGTCCCGCTGGAGAGCAAGATCACGCACGACAGCGGCCGCCTCTTGGCCAGGTCCTTCGCCAATCGGCTCGCTGAAGCGCATCCGGACCGCTATCTACTTTCGGCCTCGCCGTCGGCTCGAACAGGCCGCATCTTCATTGATTACCTCCGCAATGGTCGGGGCAGCACTGCGGTGGGCGCCTTCTCGCCACGGGCGCGCCGCGGTTTTCCAATCGCCCATCCGGTGACCTGGAGCCAGGTTGAGGCAGCCATCCGTCCAGATGCCTTCACGATCGACCGTCCGTTCAGGGCGGCCCTCAGAAAAGCTGCGTGAGCGCAAACGCCGGAAATGAAGAGTGCTCGCCGGAGACATCCCGAATGAGATCACGTCGTGTCTTTGCCGGACCGGCCGAGTTCTATCCAGGCTGGCGCATGATCACTCGGCTTTTCCCAACCGCGCACGTCAGCGTCAACGCCGGCGTCACACAACCTGTCCGAAAGGGATGGGCTGACCAGAAGATGATCCATCCTCAGGCCGGAACTTCGATCATAGCGACCCTGGTAGGAGAAGTTCCAATAGGTGTAGACGCCTTTCTCCGGGTGGATGCGGCGGACGCCATCGGTCCAGCCGCCATCAAGCATTTCGGCATAGGCTTGCCGGCTCTCCGGAAAGTAGACTGCATCGCCTAACCAACGTTGCGGCACCACGGCATCGATCGGGGTGGGCACGACATTGTAGTCGCCGCAGAGAATGCTTGGGACGCCTTCCCTGAGCAGCAGCTTGCCGTAGCTGATCAGGCGGTCGAACCAGCGCAGCTTATACTCGAATTTCGGGCCAGGAGCGGGATTGCCGTTGGGCAGGTAGAGGCAGCCGACGACGATCCCATCCACCTCAGCCTCAATATATCGGCTGTGCGTGTCGTCAGGATCGCCCGGGAGCCCACGACGGCGCTCCAACGGCTCTTTTCCACGAGCGAGTATGGCTACGCCGTTGTAGGACTTTTGCCCGTGCCAGATTGCGCCGTAGCCGGCGTCCCTGATGGCTTCGGCGGGGAATTTCTCATCCGAGGTCTTCAATTCCTGAAGGCACACGACGTCATAGTCGGTCTGACCCAGCCACTTGATGAGCACAGGCAGGCGGCCGTTCACACCGTTGACGTTGAATGTTGCGATGCGGGTCATCAGGAGCTCTCTCCAAAACTCTTCACGCGGTATCAAGGTGAATGGCTCAGCAGTTGATCCCTCACTACGCTGCACAGGAAGACCGCATGCCGTCGGACCCTCTGCCATCAGATTTCGACATCGTTGATCCTCTCGGCTCCTTTTAACCGCCGAGCGTGGGGAAAGTTCAAGATGACAGCGATAGGATGAGTCCGGCCGAACTCGAGCGAAACTCTCAGGCAGGTGCGATGCGGCCCTCGACTGACTGAATGTCTGAAATGCGCCTCGAAGCCGACATCAAGAGTCGGCGTGCCGAACGTCCTGTCTGGCAGAGAGCGAACAGGCAGCTTACGGTATGATGATCCTCAGACGGGGCCGTTCGCGGCCCCTAAACTCGCGTTGAAAATCCTTGGCGCGCCATTGCAGTAGTGATGTCACCGCCTCCCGCAGTTTCATTGGTGGCGCAATCGTAAGGCCAAACGTCCAAAGAACTGCGCCTTGGGCAAATAGCCAAGGTCACTTATCAAAACTGATGGTTATGATAAATTCGCTCTCTCTGGGCGGAGTTTGGCATGAAGCGTCGACTGATTTTTGCAGTGTGCATCCTGATAAGTCAGGTGGCGGTCGGAAACGCCCAGACGGTTGAGACGGCGGTAGCACGCGCCCAGACGACTTCCGACAACAATATCATCCAGAATGCCGCTCTTTCCAAGGACTACACCACCCTTATAGCAGCTGTGAAAGCGGCCGGGCTGGTTGAGACGTTGGAGGGTAAAGGCCCGTTCACTGTTCTCGCGCCGACAGACGCCGCATTTGCAAGATTGCAGCAAGGTGCAGTGCAGGTTCTTCTTGCGCCCGAAGCTAAAAACGAACTCTCCAAAATCCTAAAGTGTCATGTGATTTCCGGAGATCTGAGTACCGACGCGATCCTCGCTGAGATAGCCGCGAACAACGGAGCCTACTCGGTCGACACAATCGGGGGATGCTCTCTCACTTTTCGGGCGGCAGGAAGCAATATTTCTGTAACGGACCAATTTGGCGACATTGCCAGTCTCGTTGCCAGCGACGTGAAACAGACGAACGGCTTGGTCTACGCGGTCGACAAAGTACTTTCGCCCGGCGCTCCAGACACCTCTCACGAAATTCACGCCTCTAGGATCTTTGCCGGACCGAACGAATATCCACCCACTAATTTCGCGGCTTATGGGATTCTGGCATTCAAATCGAAAGTTACCATCTACGACCAGGAACGGCAAAAGATGCTGTGCGAGGCGTTTGTGAATGCCGTCCTGCCGTCGTCGTCGCTCGTCGTCCCTACAGCGGCCCAAATGGTAACGGTATGGCCGATGGACAGCGCCGAGCATGCAAAGGCCGCAACCAAGGCGAACATAACCAGGACCTGCGACGAAGCCCTTCAGGATTATGGACTGGCTGTTTCGCAAAAGGCAGTCCGCGATGCAGTTGCAAGCGGCGTTGCTGTCGACGGCGACGGGCCTTTTCTGATTGCGTGGGCACCGCCGACGCAAATCGGAAAGCCTGGTGCTGTGGTTCTTAAAGCCGACCTTTCAACAGTGACCGAATACAAGATGGCAAGTGACATCATGCACCGGTGGGTAGTGGAAATTGAAAACAGGCCCGAGCTTTGGAGATCGGGAACGTTCGATAGAAGCTTGATCGCAACAGCTCGCGAGTGGGCGGATCACTACGGGTCCCTGATCTTTTCAGTCGTCGGTGTAAAGTGACGCCCTTCCTAGATTTCATAGCCGGGTTCGGTGTGTCCGGAGTGGTGGGATTGGTGCTTGGGCTCATTGCGATGACGATCATTGCGCCAAACACCACTGGTGGAGCGTTGCTAATCATTTTTGTTGGGATAGCAGTGGGGATTATTTTCGGCGCGATTTACCGCTCATTTAGACCAGCTAAGACGCCACCCGAAACGAAACAGTGAAATTTGCTGAGTACACGAAACGCGCTGGACTAAAAAAAAGATATTGAATAAAAAAGCCGCCGAAGCGGGTTTTTCGTTATCAAATACTAGCCAAAAGCGCGGGGCCGAGGATCATTACCTCCGGCGGCCTGTCTGGAGGCAAAGCGCGGGAATATTCGAGGCCGCCCAGAGCGATCTGCAGGGCATTTGCTGATCCAGCAGAGCCGGGAGATCGGACTGAAGGCACGGATATTTGATGTGATTCTGTACCTCTTCTCAAGCAGCGTTCTGACGGTCGCTGGCGCAGACAGACCGTCAGAACGCCGATCATCACGATGTACGCTTTTGGACGCGGCAAATGTCGACCTTCTGGCCGAAATGAGGCGCATTGCAGACTGGCGACTCTGGGCCGCAAGCGGGAGGTCGGCTTTCGGGCATCGAGCTGACCTAAGCAGTCATTCAACTCATGGCCACAAGTAGCTCATACACGCTCCTCTTGACGCGGCGTGCCACCCTAGCCGATGTCGGGCTGATGTGCGTGGACGGCAGGACGTCCTTGACCACCGCTTCTGGCGCCGCCGATTGGCGAGCCGCCTCTCCATCATTTGCGATGGAACGGAAAAGAAACCATTCAGCATCAGACTGCCGCTTTTCGACGCACCTTTTCGAATACGTCGGAACGAGCGCTTGTCGCGCAGCCCACGATGCCCCCATTGGTGAACCGGTTCCATGAAGAGTCTGACAATACGCCACCGCATCCTCGTCAGTTTCGCTGCCGTTCTGGTGGTCATGTCCGTGATAGCCGTCATGGCGTACGCCTGGTTTCTTCAGGCGGGCCAGGAGGCGACTGAGGTCGAGAAGGGCATCCTACCGGACCTTTATCACAGCACCGAGATCATGACGGGCCAGATGGCGGCCCATAGTCTGCTTCAGGAATTTGCCCTTCAGGAAAACCCGTCGGACAGAAGCACGCTTGAAAGCGCGATCACGACCAATCGCGACCAAGTGCAGCGATCGATGGACGACTATGAGGCAACAATCGTCTCCGACATCGACAAGCAGAATTATGCACTCGTCAAAGAACTCGCCAACCAATTCCGTCTGGCTGAAACTGCTGTGCTGGACACAAGCCGGGCTGCCTTGTCGAAAGGTGAAACTCCCAATGAAAGCCCGGCCCTCAAGAACACCGTAGAGCCGATTTTTGTAAAATTGCAGTCCGCTCTGCAGGCCATGGTTGAGGATCATAGAGGCGAGGCAAACAGTGCGACCCAGCGGATCAGCTCGATCGTTAGAACGGCCGAAGTCGGTTTGAGTGTTGGCTTGTTGGTAGCCCTCGGGCTAGCCCTTCTTTTGGGTTACCAGCTGTTTCGCGCCATTACAGGTCCGCTCACCCGTTTGGTCAACGCGGTTCAATTGATGCGGCAAGGCGACTTCAGCGAACGCCTCGATCTGATGCGCCGAGACGAATTCAGTGTGCTTGCCGACGGCTTCAACGCAATGGCGGACGATCTCACAACCCTCATTGGTCAGGTTCAAAGGTCCAGCATACAGGTCGGCACGTCGATAACTGAGATCGCCGCCACCTCCAAGCAACAGCAGGCAACTGCGACTGAAATCGCAGCGACCACAACAGAAATCCGCGCGACAGCCAAGGAAATCTCCGCCACATCAAACGAGCTGGTCCGCACGATGAACGAGGTCTCCACAGTTGCCGAACAAACGGCTGCCGTCGCCGGCGGAGGTCAAGCCGGGCTGACCCGTATGGAAGAAACCATGCAGCAAGTCATGGAAGCGGCCGGCGCGATCAATTCCAAACTCGCGATCTTGAGTGAGAAAGCCGGCAGCATCAATCAGGTGGTGACGACCATCACAAAAGTCGCCGATCAGACGAATCTGTTGTCGCTCAACGCTTCCATCGAGGCTGAGAAGGCAGGCCAATATGGCCGGGGTTTTGCAGTTGTAGCGACGGAAATCCGAAGGCTCGCGGACCAGACGGCTGTCTCCACCTACGATATTGAGCAGATGGTCAAGGACATCCAGTCGGCAGTCGCGGCCGGGGTGATGGGCATGGACAAGTTTTCCGAGCAGGTCCGCCGGGGTATGCAGGAAATCCAGCAGGTCGGCGGGCAACTCTTCGATATCATTCAGCAGGTTCAGGGGCTGGTGCCACGTTTCGAAGTCGCCAATGAAGGCATGCAAGCACAGGCGACCGGCGCGGGGCAGATCAGCGACACGCTAACCCAGCTAAGCGAGGCAGCTCAGCAAACAGTCGAATCCCTTCAGCAATCGACGCTCGCGATCGACGAGCTCAATCAAGTCTCAGGCGGCATGCGAAGTAGCATTTCGAGGTTCAAGCTGCGAGCATAGCGAGTCGGCAGTAGGAGGTGACAATGCTATTCCTCGCCTTCAGCATGGGTCCGGATCGCTACTTGATCGATGTCCACCAAATTGAAGAGGTGCTGCCCTATTTCGATGTGAAAGTTCTTCCGGGTGCGCCAACTGGTGTGGTGGGTTTGGTCAGCTATAACGGAATACCCATCCCTCTGATCGATGTTACCCATCTTGCGCTTGGCCGGCCATCGGAGCGCCTATTGAGCACCCGGATCGTTGTGACGCGCTATCCGGCGCATGATGGCGAGCAACGCCTGCTGGGGCTGATCGCGGAACGGGTGACGGATACGCTCGAGCGACACCCTGCCGATTTCGCGCCGTTCGGACTTGAACAAGGAACCCCGCCCTATCTTGGGCCGGTGGCTTCCGATGGTTCGGAGATCATTCAGTCGGTCAAAGTGGAAGCGCTGCTTTCGGAAGAGATTCGTACCGCTTTGCTCCGCCAGGCCGCAATAGGTGATCAATGACCGGCGCAATAGAAAAGCTCCTGATGGAAACCATCGGACTGGACAGTGCCAGTGTTGGTCCGACAGTGGTTCGTCAGGCGGTCAGAGACCGGATGGAAGCATGCCGGATAACCAACCCTCAGGCCTATAGGGAACACTTGACCGTTTCCTCGCAGGAGCTGCAGGAGCTGATCAATGCGGTGGTGATCCCAGAGACCTGGTTCTTTCGCGACCGAGAAGCGTTCACGATGCTGGCGCGGCATGCGCGCGTGCACAAGCCTGCTCAGCCGATAAGAGTCCTGAGCCTGCCATGTTCAACCGGCGAAGAGGCTTATTCGGTCGCCATGGCGATGTTCGATGCCGGCTTTGAGGCGCACGAGTTCAAGATCGATGGCGTGGACGTCAGCAGTCGCAATATCGCCACGGCTGAACGCGCCATCTATGGGCGCAATTCGTTTCGCGGGAGCCATCTCGAATTTAAAGATCGCTATTTCGAAGCGGCTGAGGGCGGGTTGCGGCCTATTGCTGGGGTGCTGAAACAGGTTCGGTTCAGGGTAGGAAACCTGTTCGGCTCTCGCGCTTTCGGGCAAGAGGTGTATGACATCCTGCTTTGCCGCAATTTGCTGATCTACTTCAATCGAGAGCTGCAGGATCGCGCATTGAGCTGCCTGAAGGACCTGCTGGCCAAGGACGGACTTCTTCTGGTCGGTCCGGCGGAAGCAGCTCTTCCAAGGTTGCATGGCTTTATTTCCGCTGAATGGCCATTGGCCTTTGCCTTTCTGAAATCGGAGGCCGTCAAGACCACGGCGCCGAAAGTTCCGGCCGCCGTCCCGGTGCGGGCGCCAAGCCCGAAGGTCAACAAGAGCGAGCCTCTTCTTCCGTTCCGACCGACAATTGGCAATGAAGGCCGTAGGCAGGCTCCGACCAAGCCGCTTGCACAGGCCTCGGAAAGCCTCATCGCGGTTGAACGGATCGCCAATGCAGGACGGGTAAAGGAGGCACAGGAGGTCGCCCTGGCGCATCTCAAGGAATTCGGTCCTTCCGCGGAAATCTTCTACCTGCTGGGCCTCGTCCAAGATGCGGATGGTTCTGCACCCGAAGCCGCGCGAAGTTATCGCAAGGCGCTCTATCTCGCACCAAATCATCGAGAAGCTCTCGTCCATCTGGCCTTGCTGCTTAGCAAGCAAGGCGACCATAACGGCGCCGAGGCGCTGGCCGGCCGGCTGGGTCGGGTCCAGAAAAGGAGCGGCGGCTGATGGCGGCTTCGACAAAGATCGCTCAGCCGGTGGAGGAGATTGCAATCGACGACTGCTGGCGGCAAATAGGCGTACGGGGCGACAAGTCATGTCCGCTACTGGAGCAGCATCTCCACTGCCGGAATTGCCCGACCTACAAGAAGATTGCACGACGCCTTCTTGACCGTGCAGCGCCCTCGGCATACCGCGACGAATGGCATGATAACGCTGATCGTGCAGGGATCCATTCGACAGACAGCGACGCGCTGCAGACGGCCGTTCTCTTCCGTTTGGGGGACGAATGGCTTGCACTGCCGGTCGGTATTTTTCATGAAGTGGCTGAATCTCGTCGCGTTCATTCACTTCCACACCGCAGGAACAGTGCACTGCTCGGTATTGCGAATGTCCGTGGTGAATTGCTCATTTGCCTGTCCCTGGCCGAATTGCTCGGGATAGACGAGCGCAAGGAGGGGGAACAAGGCACACGCACCAAGGTATTTCGCCGCCTAGTCGTGGTAGGCGAGCACGACAAGCGGGTTGCTTTTACGGTTGACGAGATCCACGGCTTACATCGGTACCAAGAACGCGACACTCTCGATGTTCCGGCCACGATTGGCAAGGCAGTGTCGGCCGCTACAGTTGCCGTGCTGCCGTGGCAGGGACGAGCCGTTGGCTGTCTCGATCCACGACAACTGCTCACGATGCTTGACCGGAGCATCGCATGACAGATGGAGACTTCAGCCAGGTTTCGATGCTCACCCTCTTCCAGGCCGAACTGGAGACGCAGTCACAGGCTCTAACCTCTGGGCTTCTGGCACTCGAACGCGATCCTATCGCCCCCGACGCCCTGGAAGCATGCATGCGTGCCGCGCATTCCCTGAAAGGAGCTGCCCGCATCATCGACCTGATGCCCGCGGTCAAAGTTGCAAATGCGATGGAAGACTGCCTGGTCGCCGCGCAACGTGGGCAGCTGAGGGTGCGACGGGAGCATATAGATGCGCTTCTGCAGGGCTCTGACCTTTTGAAATTGATCGCATCGGGATCATCGAGCGACAGCGCCAACTCAGAAGTCGAAACCTTTCTCGCGAAGTTCGAGGAATTGTCCCTCCCCAAGGCAAAGCCCGGGCCCCAAGATTCTGCAGCTGATTTCGCAACTCCAGATCATGCCCAGGAGCAACTGGCGACGACCTCTTCAGCGAACCTCCTAGTTGCGGCGGAACCGCAAGCCCAGGGCAGCATCGGCTCTGATAGAATGGTTCGGGTGACGGCAGACAGCCTGAACCGATTGCTCGGGTTGGCTGGCGAGTCGCTGATGGAAGCTCGGCGACTCAGGCCATTCGCTGACGGGCTGCTACGGCTGAAGCGACTTCAAGCGGACCTCGCGAGTTCGTTCGACAATCTTCATGCAATGCTGCCGCCGGTTTCAAACAATGCGGCGGTGGTGGAGGCGCTGGCTGAAGCGCAGCGAAAGCTTCGGTTGAACCAAGCGTTCCTGGCGGAGCGTCTCGATGAATTGGATTCAGTGGATCGGAAAGCGACTGATCTTGCCAACAGATTGTACGATGAAACGTTGGCGAGCCGGATGCGGCCTTTTGAGGACGGCGTGCGACACTATGCGAGAACGATCCGCGACCTCGGTCGTACCCTTGGCAAGCGGGTGCGACTGGAGATCGTAGGCGGCTCGACCGGCATCGACCGTGATATCCTCGAGCAGCTTGATGCCCCTTTGGGGCATCTCCTGCGCAACGCTGTAGACCATGGGCTTGAACCGCCTGATGAGCGCCTCGCGATGGGTAAACCCGAAGAGGGGCTGATCAGGCTCGAAGCGAGGCATAATGCCGGGCTGCTGCAGATAGCCGTGGTGGATGACGGCAGGGGGGTCGAGCTCTCGAAGCTGCGCGAGACTGTCGTCGCCCGGCAACTTGCAACCAGGGAAAGTGCTGACACACTCAGCGAAACCGAATTGCTCGCATTCCTGTTTCTGCCAGGCTTTTCGATGAAAGCGGGCATTACCGACGTCTCCGGTCGCGGTGTGGGGCTCGATGCAGTGCAAGCCATGACGAAGGAAGTGCGGGGAGTCGCAAGCGTCTCCTCAGAATTTGGGCACGGAACCCGATTTCAACTGCAACTGCCGCTGACGTTGTCGGTCCTGCGCACGCTGCTCGTCGATGTCGATGGGGAGCCTTATGCTTTTCCACTCGCTGCCATTTCCAAGACTTTGAAACTGCAGCGGACGCAGATCACTCTCCTGCAGGGGCGGCCACATTTTCGATTGAATGATCGACAGATTGGGCTGGTCACCGCGCGCGAGGTGCTGGATCGAGGTGAGCCCGGATCGGAACCGAACGAACTCTCGGTCGTCGTCGTGGATGCGGGCCGGGGCGATGCGTACGGCCTGATCGTCGACCGTTTTCTCGGGGAACGCGAGTTAGTGATCAGACCTCTCGATCCACGGTTTGCCAAAATTAAGGATATCAGCGCAGCAGCTCTGATGGAAGACGGTTCGCCTGTTCTGATCTTCGACGTCGACGATCTGATCCGATCGGTGGAGAAGCTTGCGTCGTCGAGCGGATTTCGAACTCTTCGGCGCGCCGCGGGCGGTCCCGAAGCGAGCAGGCGCAAGCGCGTGCTCGTGATTGACGATTCACTGACGGTTCGCGAACTCCAGCGCAAGATGCTGGGCAATTACGGTTATGAGGTCGAAGTTGCGGTCGACGGTATGGACGGGTGGAATGCCGTCCGGTCTGGTCCTTTCGACCTCGTCGTCACCGACATCGACATGCCTCGCATGGATGGCATCGAACTGGTGAGTTTGATCAGAAAGGACACTCATCTCAAGAACACACCCATCATGATCGTTTCATACAAGGATCGGGAAGAAGATCGCGCGCGCGGGCTCGACGCAGGTGCTGACTATTATCTGACCAAGAGTAGCTTTCAGGACGAGGCGCTGATCCATGCCGTCGTGGACATGATTGGCGAGGCGGTTGAATGAAATCGAGATGGGACGCCAGCGAATGAGAATCGGCGTAGTCAACGACATGCCGATGGCGGTCGAACTTCTGCGTCGACTGGTCCTGTCGACCGGCGAACATCAGGTCGCGTGGATCGCGACCAATGGGCGAGAGGCGGTCGAGGTCTGCAGACGAGATCTGCCGGATCTGATACTGATGGATCTAGCGATGCCAGAGATGGATGGCGTTGAAGCGACCCGCAGAATCATGGCGGAAACTCCGTGCTCAATCTTGCTTGTGACCGCCAGTATCGAAGCCAACCTCGCCGGCGTCTACGAAGCAATGGGTCATGGCGCCCTTGACGCAGTCGATATTCCGTCGGTGGGCATCGAAGGTAACGCGTCCTCGCAATCCGCCCGGCTTTTGACGAACAAGATAGGAACGATCGGCAAGCTGATCGGTGATGCGCCGACCCAGGCAAAAAGGCGGATGTCACGTGCGGCTGAGCCGACACCTCGACGCCTGATTGCAATCGGTGCCTCTGCCGGCGGGCCGGCTGCCGTTGCCGCAGTCCTGAGTTCGTTTCCCGTTGACTTTGGCGGCGCGATTGTACTGGTCCAGCATCTCGATGCTCAGTTCGTTCCAGGCCTCGTTGATTGGCTGGGGCAGCATACGCCTCTCCCGATCAGTCCGGCGCGGGAAAGGGATAGTCCTCAAGCCGGCACCGTTCTCGTTGCCAGTTCTGCGGATCATCTGGTTTTCAAGTCAGCTCGGCAACTTGGCTATACGCCCAGCCCCAAGGACAATGTTTATCGGCCGTCCGTAGATGTGTTCTTCGAAAGTGCGGCGCAATGGTGGCCCGGCTCGGTGACTGGTGTTCTGCTCACAGGCATGGGCAGGGATGGTGCGCGCGGGCTGAGACAGCTCCGCGACAAGGGGCATCTCACAATCGCGCAGGATAAAGCAACCAGTGCCGTCTATGGCATGCCGAAGGCCGCCGCCGACATCGGCGCGGCTGTTGATATTCTTCCTTTGAGTGCTATCGGCTCACGTATAATCGAAGCCTGCGAGCGCTCCACGTGAAAGGGCCCGTCCGATGACGCAAGAACCAGAGCTGGTCCCGCCACTCGCAGATAATTATTCATCCATGGTTCTGCTCATCGATGATCAGATCATGGTTTGCGAGGCGGTCAGGCGCGCTCTAGCCACCGCGCCCGATATTTCCTTACACTTCTGCACCGACCCATTGAGAGCGATGGCGGTCGCGGATGAGGTAAAGCCAACGGTTATTCTGCAGGATCTCGTCATGCCCGGGGTCGATGGGCTGCATCTGGTGCGAGAATACAGGAAGCATGGGTCGACACGCGCGGTCCCAGTCATTGTGCTGTCGAGCAAGGAAGATCCAGCCACCAAGGGCGAGGCGTTCGCTGCGGGAGCGAACGACTATCTCGTCAAACTGCCGGACCGTATCGAGCTGATTGCACGTATTCGATATCACACGCGGGCCTATCTGGATCACGTCCAGCGAGACGCGGCGTACCGAGCGCTAAGGGAAAGCCAGCGACAGCTGATCAGTGCAAATCTCGAGCTTGAACGTCTGACGCGGATCGATGGCCTGACGGGTCTAGGCAACAGGCGCTATTTTGACGAATATCTGGCGGCTGAATGGAAGCGCGCTTTTCGCGCACAGTCCCCATTGTCGCTGTTGATGATCGATGCAGACAACTTCAAACGATACAACGATACCTATGGCCATATGGCCGGCGACGAGGTGCTCAAGCAAATCGCCCGCGTAATCCAGAGTGGTTCCGGCCGCTCCACCGATCTCGCTGCGCGGTACGGAGGCGAAGAGTTCGTCATCGTGCTGGTCGACACTTTACTGGAACAATCCAGCGCGATCGCAGAGCGGCTCGTCCAGAGCGTGCGGGAATTGAACATACCCCACGGCCCGGATCGCGTGACCATCAGCGTTGGCGCCGCAACAGCGGTGCCCACCGAGAACGAGACGCCAAACGATTTCGTCAATGCCGCCGATTTGGCTCTGTTTCGTGCCAAATCGGAAGGACGAGATCGTGTTGCGCTTCATATGTCCCGCAGCTAGAGAAGCTCAATGCACCTCCGAAGAGCGGGTGTGTAATTTGAGGCTAAGATGGGGCGTGAGAGCGGCACTCGGTTGAAGATAGGAGCCGGACAACGGGCTTGAAGACTGGTTGGGCAAACGTTGGGAATGACAGCGACAGCGAGCTGGCCAGGTTCCGCTCCCTCCTCCTTATCATTGCGCCGCTTAAAACCCCAGGGTTGATTGCCGTGTGAAGCACTGGCGCGGCGAGGAAAACTTGCGGCGCGCTTCGCTGCAGAATTCCGGGAGGAGAAGGCTGAGCGTGTTCCAGAGGTCTATTAACTCCAGCAGGCGGAACCTTGCGAGCCTCGAAGCCTTCTTCCTGTTAGCTAAGGAGGAAACCAATGGCAAATCTGGGAAGACTGGCTGTCGCGATGCTTGGCATTTTTGCTTACCAAAATCGCGATAAGATCGGTGACTTGATCCGCGGCGCGGGAAATCGAGATCCAAACAACACACAAGGCGGGCTCTTGGATCAGCTGTCCAAGGGCGTCTCCGGGACCGCGTTTGGGGACATCCTCGACCGCTTCAGAAATGCAGGAGCGGGATCGAAGGTCGATTCGTGGGTTAGTACCGGACCCAACGAACCGATCGACCCGAAGGACGTGGAGACGGCAATTGACGAGGACACTCTCACTGCGCTTTCGATGCAAACTGGTCTGTCGCGCGATGAGTTGATTGCCCGGATCACTAAAGACTTGCCCGAGGCGGTCGACAAGCTGACGCCAAGGGGCGAACTGCCAGCAGCGACCGATGAGATCGCACTCCTAGATCAGGTGCCGCCACGCACTCCAGAGCGGTAAACGGGGGATTACATCGACCGTTAAATTGGCCGCGCCGCAATCCGGAGCGCATGACTGAACGGGCGGGCCACGGCCTGCCGTTGGGCGCCGCGAAGGAAAGAGTGGTGAAAGGGGGCGATCTTCTCTTTGGACTGGTTGTGATGAGGCGGGACCCTGGCACAGGTCGGCGTTGAGTTCCACTCTGCATTTTATTCAACATGACCCTAAATTGATTGGTCCACCCGGTTCCGAAACGACACAATGCGGGCTCGGCTGAGGCCCCTCCGTCTTTGAGGTATCGTCCTCGCGACCGCGTAAACAAGAAAGTGAATGATCGACCGACGTGACGCGATCACCCCATGTAGCGGCTTGCCGATCGAGCTTCAAAGTCAGCCTGATAGACTTTTGAAATAGACGTCATACAATCCCATTTTTCTGCTTTCAATGAAAGCAAAGCGAAATGGCCGAAGAACGCGCCCAACGCCGTCTTGCCGCCATATTGGCCGCCGACGTGGTGGGCTACAGCCGACTTCTGGACCTGGACGAGCAAGGAACATTGAACGCGTTAAAGAGGAGGCGGAAGGAGATCCTGGAACCACTGGTCCGCGACCGTCACGGCCGTGTCGTAAAAGTGATGGGTGATGGCGTCCTAGTCGAGTTCGGAAGCGCAGTGAACGCGGTGTCATGCGCCGTCGAACTCCAGAAGCGGATGATGGCCGCGAACGAGGGTTTGGCGTTCGACCGACAAATCAACCTGCATATCGGCATCAATCTGGGCGATGTCGTTGTCGAGGACGGCGATCTGTTCGGCGATGGCGTTGTTGTCGCAGTGCGGCTTCAGGCAATGGCCGGGGCCGGAGATATCTGCGTCTCCGGCAGCGTCTACGATCAAGTCAAGCGAAAGCTTGAATGCGACTTCGACGAACTCGGTCCGCAAGCGATCAAGAACGTTGCCGAACCGGTATCCGTTTACCGGATTCGGTTATCGGCCTCATCTGAAAGTGGCGGACCGGCAGAGAAAGCGCCGCTGCCGCTCCCCGGCAAGCCCTCCATCGCCGTCCTTCCCTTTACGAACATGAGCAACGATCCGGAGCAGGAGGCTTTTGTCGACGGCCTCACCGAAGACCTGATCACGGATCTGTCGAGGAACAGCGAGTTGTTTGTCATCGCCAGCAACTCGGCTTTTGCATACAAGGGCAGGCATATGGATGTGCGTCGCATCGCGCGAGAACTGGGAGTGCGCCATCTTCTTGAGGGTAGTGCACGGCGGGCAGCTGGACGGGTGCGTATCAACGCTCAATTGATCGATGCGATCGGGGGCGACCACCTTTGGGCCGAAAGATTCGACCGAAGCCTTGAAGATATCTTCGCTGTTCAGGACGAGGTGACCGGCAAGATTGTCGAGGCTCTGGTGGGCCGTCTGACCGCCGCGCCGGGGCGCAACAGACCGAAGAACCTGGAGGCCTATGATTTATGTGTGCGTGCACGGGCCTTGGGCCTGCAAACGGCACTCACCGCGAAAGAAGCCATTTTCCTGCTGAACCGGGCAATTGCGCTCGATCCGGAATATGCGGAGGCGCATCGTTGGCTGGCACTCAACCTCTGGCTGGGCTGGGAGTTCTGGGACGAACCGATGGACCCCAATCGCACAAGTGCGCTTGCCGAAGCACAGCAGGCGGTCGAACTCGACCCGAATGACGCTGGGAACCGATGGGTATTGGGCGTTATACTAGGACATGAGGGTCGCTGGGCGGAATCGGATGCCGAATTCGCCGCCGCCCACAAGCTGGATCCCAACCACGCCGACGCATGGGCAATGCAAGCTGAACTGACGACGGAAAACGGCCGGCCTGCCGAAGCCATAGAGCAGGTGCGCAAGGCGCTGCGGCTCAACCCTCACCCGCCCGGTTGGTACTACTGGATGTTGGGCCAGGCTCAGTATGCCATCGGCGACTACGAATCCGCGGTTGAAACGTTGCGGAGACCCGAAACTTATCGCACGACTTCACGACGCCTGCTTGCAGCAAGCCTTGCGCAACTTGGCCGTTTGGAGGAGGCGCGCTGGGAGGCGGAAATGTTCATGATAAGCAATCCGCACTTCACAATCAGGCATTGGTCAGCTTCGCAGCCTTTCCCGGCCGAGGACGTCCGACGGCATATCGTGGAAGGCTATCGCATGGCGGGGCTGCCAGAATGACTGTCACGGCTATGCCGTCGGGGCCGCCGTGGATAGCGTCTCGAGGCTGCCGCAGCAGCGAATATTTGGTCTCTTCTGCCGGAACGAAATTCGTCAAATCGAGACTTGAACATGGCAAGTGAAGACTTTCGGCACCGGAAAGCACAACGGGAGGATCTCCCGGCCCTGATTACGCTCATGGACGCGGCGATCTCTGAACTCCAGAAGCCCTTTCTAGATGACGCTCAGATCCAATCCAGCCGGGCCATCATGGGGCTGGATACACAACTTGTCGACGACGGCACTTACTTCCTCGTGGAGCACAACGGCGTTTTGGCAGGTTGCGGCGGTTGGAGCCGGCGCGCAACGATGTATGGTGGAGATCAGTCGCCTGGACGTGATGCAGCGCTGCTTGATCCTGCCAAGGACGCAGCACGCATCAGAGCCATGTACACCCATCCGGACTTTGTCCGGCGGGGGGTCGGCCACTTGATCCTTGCGCTTTGTGAGCGTGCCGCCAAGGCCGAGGGCTTCGCCCGTGCTGAGCTGGCAGCTACCGCGGCCGGAGAGCCACTGTATCGCGCCTGCGGGTACCAATCCGTCAAGAAATTCTTCGACGAGCGTGGCGGGGCTCCGGTTCCTATCCTGCTTATGAGCAAGACGCTCTGACCTCCGGCTTACAGGGCAGTCGCACGCAGTTGGCGGCGCTCGCCGGCACGGAATGCTCACCTATACTTCCGCCCCATGGTCCGCTTTTGGTGAATGGACGGGACCGTACGAATGACTGCCATTGGGCGCAAAGCCGCCGTTCGGCTTCCACTATGCCCAGATCGCATGCCGTCACGTTCGGACGCTCAGTCAAAGCGAACGAGATCTAATCCTGAAGAATCAGCCGGCCGGGATTACCGGCGCAGCCGGATCGTGAGGTCCGGGAACATGGCCGGCAGGAACCACTGCCGCCGCGCCTAAAACGTGCTTCTCTTGATCATCAAAGAAAATGTGGGCCCCGAGCGCCTTCAGGATGGGTGCTTTCTCACGGCTGCCTACGAAGTGCGCCTCGTCAGCTGGTGTTCCCCACGCTCTCAGCGTCCGAATTACGCGCTCATGCGCAGGGGCGTTCCGGGCAGTGACAAGTGCGATGCGGACCTTACTCACGTTGCCCTCATTAAGGAAAACTCGGCGCAATGCCGATAACTTGTGAAGAAAATTGCCAAACGGGCCGCGCGCCATCGGATTGCTCGCGTTCGCGGTCTCATGCGCAAGGAAAGCCTCCAGGCCCTTTTCTTTGTAGATTGCGTCGGACTCGGGGCCAAACACTACAGCATCGCCGTCGAACGCGACCCGGACCTCGCCCTGGGGTGTTTCGGCACGATCCTTGGGCGCCAAGCCAAGCCGAGCAGCGGCTGCTCCGCCGTCCACCGCTCCTTTTACATCCGTGTCCGCGTTTGAGAGAAATAGGTCAATGCCCCAAGCAGGAACAAAAGGAGCGAGTGACCGCCCGCTAGTAAAACTGCCTGTCTTGACGACAAGCCCATAATGATCGATCGACTTGAACGCTCGGAGAGAGAGGTCGGGCGAGTTCTGGGACAGAAGGATCACTTCAACATACGGAGCAGCCTCAGGATCGTTCAGCGCGAGTAACCGCTCGACTACCTCAAAGCCAGCACCCCTGCGGAGGATCACGTCCTCGCGTTCGAGTTGCATGGCCGCATACGACTTGACGCCGTAGTTCTCGAATACGCGATGTTCCTCCTCCAGATCAAAAAGAGCGCGCGTAGAGATTCCGATGCGGAGAGGGCTGGCCCTTAGCGTAGACCCTGGATCGCCATTCCCCTTGTCATCTTCGGCTGTAAGAGAGGCTTCCGCGATTTCCATTTGCCCTTCCTCCGATATTAAGACAGCCTAGGCAATGCCCTTTCTATATTTGACTTATTTCCGAAGAATTGAAGATCTGCGGTTCATTGCGGATCGCTGTCATTTCATCGCGATTTCCTAACTTTTCAAATGCCAGATGGACTTGGGAGCATCGACACGTCGTGGGAAGGTCCACTGGTGTGGTCTAAGCCCTCGAAGGCAGCGATATTCGACTGGACTTCATACGGCAACGAAGCATTGGTGTTGCCAGCGCAGCAGAAGAACAATGGATTAACAACGAGCAGAATCTCCAGCCCGCCAAGACAGCGGGCTTCGGTCAGTACAAGCGCCGGAATGGTCCGGGCTTCTAACTGATGGAGATTTGAAATGTCTATCTTTAACAACACCACTATGAAGGCCGACAATGCGGAAGCCGCCGATACGGCACCCAGCGTCGACGACAGCACCCCAACCCGGAAGCCGCGCGAGAAGTCCGTGGTGACCGTCGCGGTGACGGTCAAGAAGGCAAAGGACGAAGCGCCCGCAGCGCCTACCAAAACCGACATCGTCCTCAAGAAGCTGAAGTCGGCCAAAGGTGCTACAATCCAAACCCTGATGGATGCGACGGGATGGCAGGCGCATTCGGTGCGGGGTTTCCTCTCCGGTACCGTCAAGAAGAAGCTTGGCCACGAACTGCTCAGCGACACCGGCAAGGACGGACAAAGGCGGTACCGCATTGCCGAGGCGAAGACCGCCGGTTGACCTAGATGCGCAAAAGACAGGATCTGGATAGTGAGATCGCCGGGATTGGCGGTCTCACGCGTGATGAACTCACGGCAGCATGGAAAAAGGCCTATGGCTGCCCGCCGCCCAAAGGGGTCAAACGTGGGTTGCTTGAACGGTCGGCCGCCTGGCATCTCCAGGCCAAGCGATTGGGTGGTTTACCTTCGACCGTCAAGAAAACACTCGGAGCAGGCAACGCGCGCCAGTCCAACGTAAAGGCTGTCCAACCGAGCAATACTGGACCGGATCGCGAGGACGGTGTTCCGTCGGTCCGAGCAGCGTCATCGGATAAGGCACTAACGTCGCCGCCACGATCCCTTCCGCCAAGAATCGGCTCCCGTCTGGTGCGGGAATGGAATGGCCGGATGCACGTTATCGAAGTGGTCTATGACGGCTTCGTGCTCGATGGCAAGACGTACGGATCGCTGTCGGCTGTCGCCCGCCGCATTACCGGCGCCCATTGGTCTGGCCCGAGGTTCTTTGGCCTATGACAGCAATCCCTCGCCTCAACTGCGCGATCTACACTCGCAAATCGACCGAAGAGGGATTGGAGCAGGAATTCAATTCGCTCGATGCCCAGCGCGAAGCGTGCGCGGCCTTCATCGCATCGCAGGTCGGTCTTGGCTGGAAGTTGATGCCAAGCCACTACGATGACGGCGGGATTTCGGGCGGCACGATGGAGCGCCCTGCCCTGCAGCGTCTCCTACAGGACATCCGGGACAAAGAGGTCGATGTGGTGGTCGTCTACAAGATCGACCGCCTCACCCGTTCGCTGATGGATTTTTGCAAGATCGTCGAGATCTTCGATGCCAGCTCCGTCTCGTTTGTCTCGGTCACGCAGCAGTTCAACACCACAACCTCAATGGGCAGGCTCACGCTCAACGTGCTCTTGTCCTTCGCCCAGTTCGAGCGAGAGGTTACAGCAGAGCGTATCCGCGACAAGATCGCGGCCTCGAAGAAGAAAGGCATGTGGATGGGTGGCGTGGTGCCCCTGGGCTATCGTGTCGAGTACCGCAAGCTGGTGATTGACGAAACCGAGGCACAAACAGTCAGACACCTGTTCGCCCGCTATCTCACCCTGAGGTCAGTGCGCGACCTTGTCGATGAGGCTGCGAGCGACGGGGTTTCCACACGATCGCGACACCTCATAGACGGATCAGTTGCAGTTACCATGCCGTTTGGTCGCGGCAACCTCTACCACCTGCTTTCGAACCCGGTCTACGTCGGCAAGATCAGGCACAAGGATCAGGTCTACGATGGAGAGCACAAGCCAATTGTCACGTCTGCCACGTTCGACGAGGCCCAGGCACTACTTGCCTCTCAGGCGCCGCGGCGGCGAAGCGAGTCCAATGTCACGCAAGCCCATTTGCTCACCGGTCTGCTCTTTGATGAAGCGGGCGAGAAATTGCGATCGGTTCATGCCAATAAGCAAGGTGTTCGCTACCGATACTATGTCTCAAAGCAGTTCGTCGATGAGCGCAGGAAAGGTTCCGAGGGCTGGCGTCTTCCGGCACCCGCACTTGAGTCAGTTGTTGAGCATCGCCTCAATCGGATTCTCAGTGATCAAGCCCAACTGTCTGATTGGATTCGGCAATGGGCAGACTCTGGCGAAATCCAGGCAGCGATGCGGCGAGTTGACGAGATGCGGTCGTGTTGGGCTTCAGGCACTACGGATGCGAAGCGATCTCTCCTCCAAAAGATCGTTCACAGGATCACCCTCAAGCTTGGTTTATTGACCATCGAACTGGATCGCCGCTCGCTATCGGAATTGCTTCTCGACCGAAAGCTGCCACCCAACGATAGCGCCCAAGTAACTTCCATCGAATGTCCAATCGGAATGAAGCGTCGCGGCGTCGAAACGCGGATCGTGCTTACCAACGGATCCAATATCAACCGGGCACCCGATGCCGCCTTGATCAACCTTCTGCGCCGCGCCCACCTATATCTCGGCCAACTTACAGACGGAGTCGGTCGCAGCCTTACCGACGTTGCCATGCTCAACGGCACCGATACATCCGAGGTCAGCCGCCTATTGCCCTTCGCTTTCCTCGTTCCAAAAATTGCGGCCAACATCGTTGCAGGTGATCAACCTGTTGAACTAACGGCGCACCGGCTGTCCCGATTGTCGGACCTCCCCCTTACTTGGACTGACCAGGCTGCACTCCTGGGCTTCTAACCATCCGGCGAGCATCTCGCTGACCAGTCGACCATCGCTTTGGCAAACACTTGGCTACGGAATTCGCCCGACAGAGACGGACGACTTAAAAGTCGGGTGTTTTGCGTTTACCGCGGCGTCTCAGCCAAGTGTTGCCCACTACTCGGCGCTAACCCACGGAAATGTCGGAGGTATTCTGAGACGGTCGAAACCCCGAAAAACGAGGGGACTGGATGGTGGGCCCGGAGGGACTCGAACCCCCAACCAAGCGGTTATGAGCCGCCGGCTCTAACCATTGAGCTACAGGCCCCACGCGGGCTGGATTAATGTTTTTCGCATCGCGGCACAAGGCTTTCCCTACGGGCTTCCGCAGATCGCCCAAATCAACCCATAATCGCGCTCTACGCGACCCCTTGCGACTTGATCGCAGACCAAGGAGATTTTCATGACCAGACATCTTTTGCCTCTCGCGCTCGCCGCTGCAATCGCTTTTCCGGCGATGGCTGGAGCCGCCGATCTGCCGACGCCGCCCCGCATCATCGTGTCGGGCGAAGGCGAAGCAACCGTAGCCCCCGATCTGGCGGTCCTGACGCTGAGCGTCATGCGCGAGGCCAAGACCGCGCGCGCCGCGCTCGATGCCAACAATGACGCCATGGCCGCCGTGATCGCGGCGATGAAGTCCGCCGGCATCAAGGACCGCGATCTGCAGACCGCTGGCATCCAGATCAACCCGCGCTACAACTACACCAACAAGCCGGACGGCAGCCAGGAAGCCGAACTCGTCGCCTATCAGGTGACCAACACGCTTTCGGTGCGGGTGCGCGACGTCGACAAGACAGGCGAGGTCCTCGACAAGGCGGTGTCGCTGGGCGTCAACCAGGGCGGCGGCATTGCCTTCACCAACGACAACCCGGCAGCCACGGTCACCGAGGCGCGAAAGAAGGCGGTCGCCGACGCCATGGCCAAGGCCAAGACGCTGGCCGAAGCCGCCGGCGTCAGCCTCGGCCGGGTGCTCGAGATCACAGACCAGAACATCAGGCCGGCGCCGATGCCGATCAATGCCAAAGCCTTCGATGCCGCGGCCGGCGCGGCTCCGGTACAAGCCGGTGAGAACGCCTACAATGTGCAGGTCACCGTCACCTTCGAACTGAAATAATCGGCTCTGACGGTCCGTAGCTGAGCCTAGCCACGGCAATCATCAGCCAATAGCGTGCATGAAAAACCCCGCAGGATTGCTCCCGCGGGGTTTTTTCGAGCCACACCCTTCAAACGGAAAGGGGCTCGGCTAGTCCCGGCTGATCTTCGTAGGAGATCATGCTGCCAGACCGACCTTCACTGAAGGTCGTGTCTCCCGGCTGATCCTCGCAGACGATCATGCCTCTATGATCCGCCAAAGCCGGCCTTAGCGATAGATGACGGGGCAGCCGCGCTCATTGGCGAACACGACGACGACGCGGTCGCCGTCCTGGCGGCCCATCACCTTCACCGTACGACGGCTGACGTCGACGATGCGGGCACGGCGCAGACCCATGCGTTCGGCCTTGTCGAGGGCGCGGTCCGACGAGCAGCCACGGCGCCAGTCGCCACGGCGCTCGTCACGGCGATGGCGATAACCGTCGTCACCGGTATAGACGCCGAAACGCGGGTCGTTGTTGTTGCCGAAGCCGAGGTAAAGGCTGTCGGCGTGAGCGGGAACAGCCGCCAGCGTGCCGAGACCGACCAGGGCCGAAAGGGCTGCCGTCTTGATCGTGTTGAACATCGTCTTCTCTCCTTTTGCGGGCCTTCGCCCCTTGTGAACCGATGAGGGGGAGAATGCGCTTGCCTGTCTGAACTCTTTACGAACCTGCCGTTCATCTCCGGTTCATATGGCGGGAAGAAGGAAAGTTCCGGCCATTTGCCGTCGTCCCCAGCCCTTGGTGAAGGCCAGAACGTCTGACTCGACGCCCCGGTTCCAACCCCGCTGATTGGCCGAATGCATTCGAACGGGAGGCTCCTGCTCACCGTCGCTGGTCCTACGGCTCCTCGTCCAGCACATAGTCAAAATAGTCTTCCGGCTCGGCAAGATCGGTTTCGCTCGCCTTGACCCGGCCGCGCATCGAGATGCCGGCTTCATGCACGGTCTCGGCGCTGCCCGACACCAGCCGGTGCCACCAGTAGAGGTCGCGGCCTTCGGCCACCAGCCGATAGGCACAGGTGCTGGGCAGCCAGCTGATGGTTCGCACATTCTGCGGCGTCAGCCCGACGCAGTCGGGAACGCGCGCCAGCCGATTGGCATAGTCCGAACAGCGGCAGGTCTCGGCGTCGAACAGCCGACAGCCGACGCTGGTCCAGTAGATCTCGCCAGTGTCCTCGTCCTCAAGCTTTGACAGGCAGCATTTGCCGCAGCCGTCGCACAGTGATTCCCACTCGGCCGGGCTCATCGCCTCCAGCGCCTTGGTTTTCCAGAATGGCGTTTCCATTTCCGGGATGTGGCCCCAGCCGCGGGCAAGGTCAAGCGCGGCAATGGTCGCAATGCGGCTATCGCCAGGTGAATGACATGAAGTTGCCTTCAAAAGGTCGGTCAATCGCCCCGTACGGCCTCTATCCGTGCCAGACTGGAACCAATCGGCACAAGATCGGTTTCGGCAAGGATGGGACCCCACAAGGAGAATTTCGATGAAACGCCAACCACGGATTCTGGCAGGCACGGCACTTGGCCTGTTGATGGCATCCGCGCCGTTGGGCGCGTTCCCGCTTCAGGGAAGTGTCGCGTCCGGCCTTGCCCAGCGCACGGCAGCCCCATTCATCCTGGCGCAAGCAGCATGCGCCGAAGGCGAAGCGGCCGAAGCCTGCGCACAAAAGCAGCAGGCGGAACCCGAACAGAAGCGCGAACGCAAGAAGGCCGAGCCTGAACAGCAGGCCGCGCCTGCCCAGAGCGAGCAGCCCGCCGAGGAGCAGCAGCCACGCCGGAAGAAGCGCGACCAGCAGCAGCAGACCGAGCAGGCGCCGGCCGAACAGGCAGCACCCGCCGAGGAACAGCAGCCGCGCAGGAAGAAGCGCGACCAGCAGCAGCAGACCGAGCAGGCGCCGGCCGAACAGGCCGCTCCAGCCG
>NZ_JAMYPL010000023.1:0-113555 GCF_040320355.1 Mesorhizobium sp. M0715
GGCATCTATGCGCAGTCGGCCGGCGCCGCCGTCACGGTGACGGCGGGCGACGTGACGTCCACCGGCAACACGGCCATCATCGCCCAGCAGACCAAGGCAGCAGGCTCGGGTGCGGTCAACGTGACCGTGGGCAACGTCTCGGGTACGACCGGTATCCGCACCCTCAACAACGGCACGGGCGCGATCGGCATCATCACCAACGGCACGGTCGAAGGCGATATCGCCGCGATTTCGGCGCAATCGAACAGCGGCAATGCGATCGGCATCACCCTTTCCGGCGCGACGCACAACACCGCCCTGACGGCCGCGGCGCTGGCCATCACTACCTCTGATGGTGCCACGACAATTCTCAATGGCGGTGCACTGACCGGCCGGGTGGAGCTTGGCGGTTATGCCGACCTCCTGACCAACCACGCTACCTGGACAACCGGCGGCACCAGCCTGTTCGGCGCCGGCATCGACACCGTGACGAATACAGCCGCAGCCTCTCTCAGAACCGCCAGCAATGGCGCAACGCAGGAGACCACCACCTTCAGCGGGCTCGAGTTGCTGTCCAATGCCGGACGTCTCACCATGCAGGATGGCGGCGCCGGCGACCGCACGGAGCTTGCCGCCACTGTGGCTCTGGCGGCCGGTTCGACCTACGCCGTCGACATCAACGCCGCACTTCAGTCGGATCTCCTTCACACCACCGGCACTGCCACCATCACCGGCTCGACCCTGGCGGTGACGGCGCAAGGCATCACCGCCGGCCGCTACACCGTGCTGACCGCCGATCTGGGACTCACCGGCGAGTTCGCCTCTGTGACGGGGATCACCAGCACCGCGTTCCTGTCGGTGACGGATGCCTACGACTTGAACAATGCCTATCTCGATGTGCTGGTGTACGGCTTCACCGATATCGGGCTGACACCCAACCAAATCGCCACCGGCGGCGGCGCTGAAAGCCTCGGGGCCGGCAATCCTATCCATGACGCCCTTCTGGCGCTGCCGACAGCAGCTTCTGCACGCGCTGCTTTCGACCAGCTGTCTGGCGAGGTCCACGCCTCGGCCAAGGGCATGCTGGTCGAGGACAGCCGCTTCGTCCGCGACGCAGTCACCAATCGTATCATGTCCGCTTTCGGCGATGTTGGCGCGGCCGCATTGCCGGTCATGGCTTATGGCGAAGGTGGCCCCGAAATGGTCGCGGCCGACACCGACCGTTTCGCCGTCTGGGACCAGGCCTTTGGGTCGTGGGGCAATACCGACTCCGACGGCAACGCCGCCGCCTTCGATCGTTCGACCGGCGGCCTGCTGGCGGGCGCCGACACGCTGGTGGGCGGCTGGCGCGTCGGCCTGCTCGGCGGCTACAGCCATTCGAGCTTCGACGCCGACGATCGCAACTCTTCGGGCAAGAGCGACAGCTATCATCTCGGCCTCTATGGTGGCACCAACTGGGGCGCCATCGCTTTCCGTACCGGTGCCGCCTACTCCTGGAGCAGCCTTTCGACCAAACGCTCGGTTGCTTTCAACGGCTTCAAGGATGGGTTGTCGGCCGACTATGATGCCGGCACCGCGCAAATGTTCGGCGAACTCGCCTACAGGGCCGATGCCGGACAATTCAAGTTCGAGCCCTTCGCCAACCTCGCCTATGTCAGCGTCCATACCGATGGCTTCACCGAAGACGGTGGCGATGCGGCACTGACCAGCGCCGGCTCGAACACCGAGGCGACCTTCACCACGCTGGGCCTGCGCGGTTCGACCGATTTCGCGCTCGGCGGCATGAACGCCACGGCGCGCGGCATGCTCGGCTGGCGCCACGCGTTCGGCGACGTCACGCCGACCTCCAGCTTCGCCTTCGCCGGCGGCGATCAATTCAGCATCGCCGGCGTGCCGATCGCCAGGGATGCGGCCGTCATCGAGGCCGGTCTCGACTTCAACATGTCGGCCAACGCGACGCTCGGTGTGTCCTATTCCGGCCAGTTCGGTGGCGGCGGTGTCGACCAGGGCGCCAAGGTCGATCTCGGCATCAAGTTCTGACGGCAACGAAGCGCGCCGGCCGGACAAAGGCAACGCCCGAACGGCGGTCGGCGACGGGACCGGCTTTACGGCACGTTCCCGCATATCCCACCCACCCTACTCCGCCCCACCCTACTCCGGCGATGGAACCGGCGGCCGTGATGTCAGCGCCGTGCCGAAGGCGGCGACAACGACGGCTGCGATCCCGGCCAGTTGCGTTGCGGTCAGGCTTTCATGCAGGAACAGGAAGCCGGCCAGTGCGCCCAGCCCCGGCTCCAGGCAGGTCAGCGTGCCGTAGATGCGCGCCGGCATGCGGGTCAGCGCCACCATCTCAAGGAAGAATGGCAACGCGCTGGAAAACAGGCCGACCAGCAGCGCGCTGACCAGGATCGACGGCGCCAGCAGCGCGGTTCCCGCCTGTGCCACGCCGAAGGGCAGCACCAGCACGGCGGCGATCGCCATGCCGTAGGCGGTGGTGCGAGTGCCAAGCTCCGCGCCGGCCTTCTGGGCCAGCACGATGTAGAGCGCCCAAAACCCGCCGGCCGCCAGCGCCAGCATCACCCCGATCGGATCAAGCGGCGCGAGGGAATGAACGAAGGGCGACAACAGCAGGATGCCGGCCACCGCCAGCGCGATCCAGGCAAAGTCGCTGGCGCGCCGCGAGCTCAAGGTCGCCACCAGAAGCGGGCCGGTAAACTCCAGCGCCACCGCGATGCCGAGCGGAATCCTGGCCAGCGCTGCGTAGAACAGGAGATTGAGCGCGGCGAGCGTCAACCCATAGGCGACCAGCCACGGCATGGTGGCACGCGAGGGCCGCATCTGCCAGGGCCGCAGCACCGCGATCAGCATCAGCGCACCGATGACCAGCCTGAGCGTCGTCGTGCCTTGCGCGCCGATCTGCGGGAACAGGCCCTTGGCGAAGGTGGCGCCGATCTGGATCGACACCATGGCGCCCATCAGTGCCGCGACCGGCAAGGGCGCTGCTTCGCGACTGGCAATCGGCGTCGATGTCACGTGATCCCATCCTCCATACCGCCGGGTCCAAACCCGACCGGCGGCATGGAGATAGGGCGAACCGGCCGACCTGTCGTGAGGCAGCCGCAACTGGCTGCTGGGGCAAGGACTGCAGGCACGCTATGAGCCTCCCGGCCGCGAAGCGTTCATTGCCGCGGCGGACAAGGAATAGCTGGAGATGATCCTGTAGGTGTGAGAGCGCAACGACAACGCTTTAGGCGGTGGCAGCCGAGCGCTTGAAGACGATGGTGACCCGCGTACCCTCGGCAGCGCTCGACTGCACGTCGAACTCCGCCCTGGCATTCTCGGTTAGCGAGCGGGCGATCAGCGCGCCGAGCTTGCCGCTCTTGGGCCAGGTCTCGCCGTCCGGCAGGCCGATGCCGTCATCGGCGATCACGATGCGGCAGCCATCACCGTCGACGATGCTGTGCAGCGTGATCGTGCCGCCGTCTCGCCCCTGGAAGGCATGTTTGAGCGCATTGGTCAAAAGTTCGTTCACCACCAGTCCGGTCGGCATGGCGACATTGATCGACACCGGATAGGTGTCGACCTTCATGTCGAGGCGGATGCCCTCGACCGCATGCGAGTTCATCACCGCCGACGCGATCTGGCTGAGATAGACGCCGAGATCGACCTCATCCTTGCCATCGTCCCCCGACAGCGTCTGGTAGAGGATCGCCAGCGCGTCGACGCGCCCTGCCAGCCTCTCGAAACGCTTCTGGTCCGGCTCGGCCGCGTTTCGCGTCTCCATCCGGATCAGTGCGGTGATCATCTGCAGATTGTTCTTCACCCGGTGCTGCAGTTCGCGCAGCAGCGTGTCCTTCTCGCGGATGCGCTCATCGATCGATCGCGCATCTTCGGTTTCGCCATGGGCAGAGACGTCGACCAGCGCCACCAGCCGGAAGCAGGCCTTGCCATTGTCGTCCTCGATGACATTGGAATAGACGTCGACGATCGCCTGTTGGTCTTCCTTCCGCTCCAGCCGGAACGTGCCGATGAAATCGGTGTCCTCGACCACGGCCTCGAACAGCGGCCGGCCCTTCTGCTTGTGCAGGCCGGTGCCGGAAAGCGCCGCCCAGTGTTGCCGAGCGAGCGTCGCCGCCTTGAGGCCGGACAGTTTCTCGAATTCCGGATTGGCATAGACGACACGCTCCTTCGCACCGAGGTCGGAGACGGCAATGGCGATCGGCACCTGGTCGAGGAACTTCTTGAACTGTTCGCTTTCCAGCGCGCTGGCAAGGTCCGGCGTTTCGAGCAGCTGCCCGACCGCTTCGGCCTTCTGTGTATCGGATGTCATCTGCGACGCCTGTGCTGTGTGATCACCATCAATAACAGCGATGCGATCTCCCCGCCATCGCCAAAGCACGAGCCGGCATTTCACGCGCCGCCACGAGCGGTGTGTCGCACAATCTCGAAATCTGCGTAGCCGCGTCGAAATACTTGACCGAGGCCCGCTCACGAGGCCGGCTTCGACGCCAGCCGTGGACCGGTCTTGACGTCGACGATCTCAGGCTTGGCACTGTCCACCGCGCCGTCCCAACCGCCGCCGAGCGCCTTGTTGAGGGCGATGTAGTTGATCGCCAGCAGGACGCGGCTTTGCAGCAGCGAGTCCTCGGCCGAGTAGAGAGAGCGCTGGGCGTCGAGCACATCGAGAAGGCTTGTCTCGCCGGCCTTGTAGAGCGTGCCTTCGAGACTTGCCGCCTCGCCATAGGACCTCGCCGACGAGGCGAGCTTGCCGATCCGGATGCGCTCCTGTGACAACAGCACCAGCGCATTCTCGACATCCTCGAGCGCCGTCAGCACCGAAGACCGGTATGCGATGAAATATTGATCGCGCTGCGCCTTGGCGACCTCGACGGCGGCCTGCAATTGACCGGCATTGAACACCGGCACGCTGAGCGTCGGCCCGAACGACCAGCCAATCGACGAATTCTTGCCGAGATCGCCGAGCTTCAGCGCCGCCGTGCTGATGTCTCCCGTCAGGCTGACCGAGGGATAACGGGCGGCTTCGGCCTGGCCGACCTTGGCGGTGTATTGCGCATATTGGCGCTCCGCCATGCGCAAATCGGGCCGCGACAGCAGGAGGTCGGCGGGAATTCCGGTGGGCATCGGCAGGCGTGGTGCAGGGATTGGGGCGACCCGCTTCAGCCGCTCGTTGAGCGAGGCAGGCGGCCGGCCGGCCAGCACCGCGAGACGATGCACGGCCTAGGCATAGCTTGCCTCCAGCGTCGGCACCGCGGCTTCGGTGCTCGCTGCCTGCCCCATCGCCTTGGCGACATCGGCGGCGGTCGCCGTGCCCGCCTGAGCCATGGTGCGGGTAAGTTCGGCGGTCTGCCTTTGCGACGCGACCGAACGGCGGGCGAGCGCGATGCGGGCCTGGTAGCCGCGCGCCTGGGCATAATAGGAAGCGACATCACCGACCAGGGTGAGAAGCGTCGAGCGCAGTTCCTCCTGTGAGGCGTCCAGCCCGTAACGCGCGGCCTCGACGCCCCTGCGGTTGGCGCCGAACAGGTCGAGTTCCCAGCTGGCGTCAAAGCCGGCCTGATACTCGCTGTAGGTGGCATCAGAGCCTGACGTGGCTTCTGACGACTTGTTGCGGGAGACCGAGCCGGAGCCGTCGGCCGACGGCAGCAACGTGCCGGCACACTGGCGATAGCTGGCGCGCGCCTCGCGGATCCTGGCCTTGGCGGTGGCGACATCGAGATTGCCGGCAACCGCTTCCTCGACAAGCGTGTTCAACTCGGGATCGCGCAGCCGCTGCCACCATTTCGACAGTTGCGCCGGCAGGGCAGGCTTTGTCGGCTTCTGGCCGCTCCAGCTTGCAGGCATCGCCAATATCGGCGTCTGATAATCCGGACCGACGACGCATCCCGCGAGCAGGACAGCGGTAAGCATAGGCGCAAGGAGCCGCCTCGCGGCCACCGAGCCACGTTCCAAGCCTGTCATGTGAAGTTTTCCTTATTGCTGGTTGGCCGTCACCGGCGTCTCGCCCGTATCTGGTTTGGCCGCCCTGCCCTTGAAGATGCGTCGCACCGTGACGAACAATAGCGGCACCAGGAACACGCCGATGACCGTCGCCGCGATCATGCCGCCCATCACGCCGATGCCGACCGAGTTCTGCGCGCCCGAGCCCGCGCCGCTGGCAATCGCCAGCGGCAGCACGCCGAGGATAAAGGCCAGCGACGTCATCAGGATCGGCCGCAGCCGCTGTCGCGCCGCCTCCAGCGTCGCCTCGACCAGCCCCATCCCGGCGGTCTGCCGCTCGATGGCGAACTCGACGATGAGGATGGCGTTCTTGGCGGCTAGACCGATCGTGGTCAGCAGGCCGACTTTGAAATAGACGTCGTTGGACTGGCCGAACAGGCTTGCCGCCAGCAGTGCGCCGAAGATGCCGATCGGCACCGACAGCATGACCGCGAACGGGATCGACCAGCTCTCGTAAAGTGCTGCCAGGCACAGGAACACCACAAGTGCCGAGATCGCATAGAGCGACAGCGCCTGGTTGCCGGAAAGCTTCTCCTGGTGCGACAGCCCTGTCCATTCGTGGGAATAGCCGGCGGGCAGTTGCGCCATAAGCTTGTCGATCTCGTCCATGGCGGCACCCGAGCTGATGCCCGTGGCCGCCGCGCCCTGGATCTCGACCGCCGCCGACCCATTGTAGCGCTCCAGCCTGGGCGAACCGAATGTCCAATGGCTGGAGGCAAAGGCCGAGAACGGCACCATCGCCCCGCTGGCGTTGCGGACCTGCCATTTGTCCAGGTCTTCCGGCTGCATGCGGAAGTTCGGGTCCGACTGCAGATAGACCGGTTTCACCCGCCCGCGATCGATGAAGTCGTTGACGTAGTCGCTGCCCCAGGCGGTGGAAAGCGTGTTGTTGATGTCGGCCAGGCTGACGCCCAGCGCGCTGGCCTTTTCCTGGTCGATGTCGACCGAGAATTGCGGCTGGTCTTCCTGGCCGTTGGGCCTTGTGTTGGCGAGCAGCTTGCTCTGCCCGGCCAGGGCCAGAAGCTGGTTGCGCGTCTGGATCAGCGCGTCATGGCCAGCGCCGTTGACGTCCTGCAGGTAGAAGTCGAAGCCGTTGGTGTTGCCGAAGCCCTGGATGGCCGGAGGCGCGAGCGCGAACACCTGCGCATCCCTGATCTTCGAAAACGCGCCCATCGCCCGGCCGGCGATTGCCTGCGCGGCGGAAGCCGGCGATTTGCGCAGGTCGAAATCCTTCAGCCGCACGAAAGCGATGCCGACATTCTGCCCTGCGCCGCCGAAGCCGAAGCCGGAGGCGGTGAACACCCCGTCGACGACGTCCTTCTCCTGGTTGAGATAATGGTTGGTCACCTCTGCCAGCACGCGCTCCGTGCGATCCTGCGTCGCGCCGACCGGCAGCTGCACGCTGGTGATCAGGATGCCCTGGTCCTCTTCCGGCAGGAACGAACTCGGCAGCCGGGCAAACATCCAGCCCACGGCAACGACGATGGCCAGGAACACGACGAGGAAGCGCCAGGACCGGTTGATGATGCCGTGCGAGCCGTCGCGATAGGCAAGCGTGCCGCGATCGAAGACGCGGTTGAACCAGCCGAACGGACCGGTCTGCGTCGCATGGTCCTTGGGCGGCCGCAGGATCGTGGCGCAAAGTGCGGGCGTCAGCACCAGTGCGACCAGCACGGACAGCACCATCGCCGAGACGATGGTCACCGAGAATTGCCGGTAGATGATGCCGGTCGAACCGCCGAAGAAAGCCATCGGCACGAACACGGCCGAAAGCACGGTGGCGATGCCGATCAGCGCGCCGGTGATTTCGTGCATCGACTTGCGCGTCGCCTCTTTCGGCGGCAGGCCCTCTTCCTGCATCACGCGTTCGACATTCTCGACCACGACGATGGCGTCGTCGACCAGCAGGCCGATCGCCAGCACCATGGCGAACATGGTCAGCGTGTTGACGGAATAGCCGAACAGCGACAGCACGCCGAACGTGCCGAGCAGCACCACCGGCACGGCAATCGTCGGGATGATGGTGGCGCGCAAATTCTGCAGGAAGATGAACATCACCAGAAACACCAGCACGATCGCTTCGGCCAGCGTCTTGACCACCTCCTCGATCGACAGCCGCACGAAAGGCGAAGTGTCGTAGGGATAGACGACCTCGACGCCTTGCGGGAAGGTCGAGCTCAGCCGGGCGATCGTCGAACGCACCGCTTCGGCGGTGTTGATGGCATTGGCGCCGGTCGCCAAATTGACGGCGACGCCCGCCGCCGGCTTGCCGTTGTAATTGGCCTGCGTCGTATAGCTTTCGGCGCCGAGTTCGACGGTGGCGACGTCGTTGAGGCGTACCAGCGAGCCGTCCGTCTGGCTCTTCAGGATGATGTTGCGGAACTGTTCGGCGGTCTGCAGCCGGCTCTTGGCCGTCACCGTGGCATTGAGCTGCTGGCCCTTGCGCGCCGGCAGGCCGCCGAGCTGGCCGGCCGAAACCTGCGTGTTCTGCGCCTCGATCGCGGTAGCCACGTCGCTCGGCATCAGGGCGTATTTGGCGAGTTGGTCCGGGTCGAGCCAGATGCGCATGGCATAGCCGGAGCCGAACAGCTGCGTCGAGCCCACGCCCTCGACGCGCTTCAGAGTGTCGTTGACGGTGGCGTCGACATAGTCGGCGAGATCGGTAGAGTTCATCTTGCCATCGGTCGAGACGAAGCCGATGACCATCAGGAAGCCGGTCGAGGATTTGGAGACGGTGATGCCATTGCTCTGCACCACCTGCGGCAGCTGCGACTGCACCAGTTGCAGCTTGTTTTGCGTCTGCACCTGGGCGGTGTCGGGATCGGCAGCCGTGGTGAAGGTCAGCGTGATCGAGGCCGAACCGGTCGAGGTCGACGTCGCCGTCATGTAGTCGAGATTGTCGATGCCGGTCATGCCCTGCTCGATGACCTTGGTCACCGAGTTCTCGACGGTCTGCGCGTCGGCGCCCGGATAGGTGGCGCTGATATTGACCGTCGTCGGCGCGATCTGCGGATATTGCGAGATCGGCAGCGAGGTGAGCGCCAGGAGCCCGCCCAGCATGATCACGATGGCGATCACCCAGGCGAAGATCGGCCGGTTGATGAAGAATACGGACATCGCTCAGTTCCCGGTCGCGGCGGCAGGCGCCGGTTTGGCAGCGTTGGACGCGGCGGGCGCGGCGGAAGTGCCCTGCCCGCGGTCCTTGACCTCGCCTGTCGTCTCGTCGATCGTCACTTCGACGCCCGTCGCGTCGCCGCCGGGGCGCACCAGCTGCATGCCCTCGACGATGACGCGGTCGCCGTCGCCGACACCCGAATCCACCAGCCAGTTGTTGCCGACGCTGTTGCGCACTGCGAGCACGCGCGTCTCGACCTTGCCCTGCGCATTGATGACCATGGCGGTGGCCTCGCCCTTGGTGTTGCGGCTGACGGCGCGCTGCGGCACCAGGAAACTATTCTGCGCGACGCCCTCCTCGACCAGCGCCCGCACATACATGCCGGGCAAAAGCAGGCGATCGGGATTGGGAAACTCGGCTCTGAGCGCGAAGGTGCCGGTGGTCTGGTCGACATTGGCGCCGGCGAATTCCAGCTTGCCGGTCTGCGTGTAGATGGTGCCGTTCTCGAGCTTCAGCTTGACGCTGACATTGGGGCCGCTGAACTTCAGCCGCCCTTCCGAGATCGCCTGGCGCAGATTGAGCAGGTTGGTGCTCGACTGTGTGACGTCGACATTGATCGGATCGAGGGCACGAATGGTCGTCAGCACAGTGTCCTGGTTGGCGGTCACCAGCGCACCCGGCGTCAGCGTGGACTTGTCGATGCGCCCGGCGATCGGCGCGGTGATCGAGGTCCGGTCGAGGCTGATGCGCGCGGTCTCGGCACTGGCCTTGGCCGAGGCGACATCGGCTTGCGCCTGTGCCAGCGTGGCGGCGGCATCGTCATAATCCTGTTTGGAAACAACGTTCTGCTTCAACAGACCGGCATAACGGTCGAACTTGGCCTGTGCGGTGGGCACCGCCGCTTGCGCCTTCTGCTGTGCGGCGACCGCGCTGTCATACGACGCTTTGTAGCTCGCCGGATCGATGAGGTAGAGCGGTTGTCCAGCCGCCACCTCGCTGCCCTCCTTGAACAGGCGCTGCTGGATGATGCCGTTCACTTGCGGGCGCACCTCGGCAACCAGCGAGGCCGCCGTGCGTCCCGACAGTTCGGCGGTGATCGCCACCGATTGCGGATGCAAGGTGACGACGCCGACTTCCGGTTTGCCGGGCGTGCCCATGCCGGCGGGGGCGCTGCCCTCCTGCGAGCAGGACGCCAGCAGAAGAGTGGCGGCGAACATCGCGGCCCAGGGCGCCAGACGACGCGCCGAAAAACGAGGCTGGCTAGACTTGGAAATCATGGCCTGGATCTTTCCCTGGAGTTGCGTACGCGCTGGCAATGGACCGCTTGGTCGAGGGCATGCCGATCCATATGATGATAGGCCGCACCCGTCGGCGGGCGGCGACGAGCAATGCTTCGAAGCGGCTCATGTCGCGCTCCTTCTCGTCGGCCGGAGCTGCTCGAAGGTCGAGTAGCTGGCCGCGATGCCTACCAACATCATTATGCCGATCAGCGAGGACATGCCAAGCGCCTTGCCGGAGTTCACGCGATCTTGCGGTCATGATGTCCATGGTTGTCGAGCGGCTGCGAGAGCGGAAGCGACAGCCGCCAGGCGGCGAAGCGCAGGCGGATCGCGCCCTTCAGCGTGTCGGCCGGCAGAGCCAGTGGCAGGCCGCGTCCGGCATGGTCGAGTGACAATCTCGGGCTGGCGGACGCGAGCAGCCGCAGCAGTATCATGGCTTCCCACATCGTCGTGCTTCCGTTTGATTTGAACTGGGCATGATTTGAAAAATAGGGATGGCGAAGATACGCCCGCCATCCCTGAAAGAGACCGGCCGGCCCGAGAACGGGTTGGGTACCGGGCCGGCCGGCGCAGCCGGTCAGAGTTCTCAGCCGTTCCCGGGCTGGGGCGGCGGACTGCCATCGTTGGGCAGACCTCGGGGGCCGGCTGCATCATCCGGCGGACCGCCCCAGGGACCGGGGGGTGGTCCGTGGGGACGTTCCGCCGAAGCGAGGATTTCGAGCTGTTCGGGCGTCAGCTTGGCGCGCAGTGCCGCGATCGCGTCTTTCAGCTTGCCGGCCGAAACCGCGCGGGCCGTGACGTCGTCGGCCAGTTTTTCCTGGAAGGCGAAGGGATCGCGCTTGCCGTCAGGGCCGGCTGAGTCGGAGCCCTTCGCTTCAGGACTGCCGGAGCCATCAGGACCACCGGGCCGCCCATGATCGGGCCGTGGCGGCGCCAGCACGGCCTGCAGCGCGCTGGTGTAGTCGCGCCAGGCGTCGAGCTGTTCGGAGCGGATGCCGACGCGGGTCTCGAGCGCTGCCAGCCGGGCGGCCAGCATGAATTCCGGCGGCGGACCCATGCGGCGGGGGCCAAAGCCTTCCGGTCCAAAACCTCGCGGGCCAAAACCCTGCGGACCATGCCGCATCGGCCCGTGCGGGCCGGGTCCGGCCATCGGGCCATGATCGGGTCCATCCTGCATTGCCCCACTCTGCTGGGCCATGACCGGTGGCGGCTCGCCGGGGGCGGCACCCGGATCGCGCTGTGTCGCCAGCACGGGGTGAATTGCGGCGACGGAAAACAGGCCGAGCGCAAGAAGTCTGCTTCGCATGACGGTGTTCCTTTCTCTCATGCTTCGGACAAATGAGAGGATAGGAAGCGTGTTTGTCCGCTTCGCGTCGGCGTATTGCCGAAGGTTTCCGCAAGAGGGCAATTTGTAACTGAATGTTTCCCACGGCCTGCCGGAAACATTCAGTTGCAATTTTCCGTGCCGCTTGGATGCGGCTCTCCCTATAATCGCGGCCAAGGCAAGGGCACGGTCATGCAGTCACAACCCCATATCCTCGTCGTCGACGACGACCGCGAGATCAGGACGCTTCTCCAGCGCTATCTCGACAGCCAGGGCTTTCGTGTCACAGCTGCGGCGGACCGGCGCGAATGCGAACAGAGGCTGGGCGCGGGCCAGTTCGACCTGATCGTGCTCGACGTCATGCTGCCGGACGGCTCGGGGCTCGATATCTGCCGGGCCTTGCGTGACCGCAAGCCGCATATCCCGGTCATCCTGCTGACGGCGCTGAAAGAAGATGTCGACCGCATCATCGGCCTGGAACTCGGCGCCGACGACTATCTCGGCAAGCCGTTCAACCCGCGTGAGCTCATTGCCCGCATCCGTGCCGTGCTCAGGCGCTCGGCTCCCGAGGAGGCGCCCGCCTCCCCTCGCGCGCGTACCTACCGCTTCGCCGGCTACAGGCTGGAGCCGGACACCCGCAAGGTGACGGATGCACAAGGCGTGGCCGTCGACCTTACGGGCGCCGAGTTCGACCTCTTGCAGGTGTTTCTCGACCGCCCCGGCCGGCTTTTATCGCGCGACCAGCTTCTCGACCTGACGCAAGGCCGCGAGCGCGACCCGCTGGAGCGTTCGGTCGATGTGCTGGTGAGCCGGCTGCGCCGCAAATTTTCCGACACCGGCGACGGGCCGCTGTTCAAGACCGTGCGCAATGGCGGCTACCAACTCACCGCGCGCGTCGACACCGTGGAGAGCCACGCGTGAACTCGCTGCGCCGCCGTCTCATCCTGCTGCTGGTCGCCTCGATCGTCGGCGTCGTCGGCCTGGCGACGGCCGCCGTCATCAGCGTGCGCGGCGGCGGACCGCCGCCGGAACTGACCGTGCCCTGGATTGCCCAACAGATGGAACTGGTGGTGCGGCTTTTGCCGGGGCCGATCCCCGACGTCCTGCGGGTGCAATTCGCCGACCATCCGGCGGGCGGCAAGGTGGCTCGTGCGGAAACGGCGATGCTCAATGACATCCTGCACCGCCGTGGCCTCGACTTTCCGGCGGTCGTCAACGAGAAGACGGACGAACCCGGCCAGATCGCATCGATGCACCTGCCTGACCGCCGCTGGGCGATCATGGAGGTGCCGCATCTCAAGCCGCCAAGGCGCGAATGGCTGGTCTTGGCCGGCTGGATCTCGCTGATCGTCGCCGGCGCCACGGCGGTGTCGGTCTATTTCACCTCGGTGCTGATCCGCCCGCTCGAGATGCTGGAGGCCGCCGTCTCCAAGATCGGATCGGACGGCGTGCTGGCGGCGGTGCCGGAAGTGGGCTCGGCCGAGGTCAAGGCTACCGCGCATGCGCTGAACCAGCTCTCGTCGCGGCTGCGGACCGCCATGGAAAGCCGAATGCGGCTGGTCGCCGCCGCCGGCCATGATCTGCGAACGCCGATGACGCGCATGCGGCTGCGCGCCGAATTCCTCGACGACGAACGCGACAAATGGCTTCACGACCTCGACGAACTCGACCGCATCGCCGATAGCGCCATCCGCCTGGTGCGCGAAGAAGTGAACCAGGACGCCGTCGAACCGGTCGACCTGGCAAAGACGGTGCGCGATATCGAAGCCGAGATGGTATCGCTCGGCCATGCCGTCTCGATCGGGCACCTGGACAAGGTTTGCGTGCGGGCCGGCGCGTTTGGCCTGCGCCGCGCCTTGCGCAACCTGATCGTCAACGCCGCCACCCATGGCAAGGCGTGCCGCATCGACCTGGCCGCAGCCGACAATCGCGCCGTGCTGACCATATCTGACCATGGCCCGGGCATACCCACGGAACTCCTGAACAAGGCGTTCGAGCCCTTCTTCCGCGTCGACCCCGGCCGCCTGCAATCCGTCCCCGGAGCCGGTCTTGGCCTCGCCATCGCCAAGGAAATCATCGAGCGCTACGGCGGCATCGTGACGCTGCAAAACCGCCGGGGCGGCGGGCTGGAACAGACGGTGGTGTTCGAGGCAGTGTGAGGAGCGTTACGTGCGAGTTCCCGTTGGACGGAATGCCTGCCTCGGGAGCAGTGAGCCTTACGGCAAGAAAAAGACGGCGACGATGCTGCACCGCGCAAAGCCAATGGTTCCAGCCCATTTCTCGGCGTAACCAGAGCCAATCCACTCGGCAAAAAACACAGACTCCGAAATTTCGCCTGGTTTAACAAAAGATTAGGCCTATCTTATTGCGTCAGCCTACGACGTCCTCCCAATCAGCCGAAGCAGGAATCTTTAGCGCTTGCTCACATAAGTATTTCATCCCGGTAGATTTTTTGTGTTGCGCCGCACAATAGGGTGGCCGAACCATTCCTTTGGGGTTCGTTTGCGACTGGACATACGCTGTGGAGGATTCCGGCACGTTGACCAACTTGTGCTGTTCGTCCGTCGATTTCGAGCCCGGCCCGATCGGACTCGCCGCGATCGGACCCGCAAAGCGAAGGTTTGACGGTGCCGGTGCCCTGGCGGATCTCGTCCGCCTGGTGCCCGAAACGACCGGCTGGCGGATACGTCGCGGACATCAATGCCGCGGAAGCCGCTGATGGGAAGCGCCCGTGACATCCAACTTGATGCGTTGAGAGCCATCGCCGTAACGATGGTGTTGTATTCCCATTTCTTCGCGGAGGGACCTTCGTTCTGGGGCCATATCGGCGTGCGGCTGTTTTTCGTGCTGAGCGGCTTCCTGATCACGCGCCTGCTGCTGGAGGCGCGTTCGGCCACCGAATTCGAAACCGGCCCCGCGCTGCGCTCCTTCTACATCAGGCGGATGTTGCGGATATTCCCGCCCTATTTTGCCGTCCTGGGTTTCGTCTGGCTGGTTGACCTGGATCAATCCAGAGGATCGCTGGTCTGGCATGCGCTTTATCTGTCGAACTTCTGGTATGCGCAGCACAATAACTGGAACCCTTGGGTGCTGGGCCATTTCTGGAGCCTGAGCATCGAGGAGCAGTTCTATCTTGCCTGGCCGCTGGTCGTCCTGCTGGCCCCACGCCGCCGCTTCGAGGCCATCTGCATCGCCGTCATCGCACTGTCGCTGGCCTATCGCTTCTATTGGCCGATCACTGCCACGCCGGCGCTGGCGCGCGAACTGCTGCCGCCGGCATCCATGGACGCGCTGGCTTCGGGCGCGCTGCTTGCCTGCTGGCATTTTAGGGGCGCCGGCCTGCCGCACTGGATGCGGCTGGGCTGGCCTGCCTTCGCCGCCGCATTCCTGGCGATTGAGTGGTTAGTCCCAGAGCCCGCCGATCCGACATTGGAATGGGCCCGCTGGGTGCTGCGAGAAGTCCTGCCCCTGGTGCCACTGATGGTCATCGTAGCCGCCTGTTCGCGCGGCCTTGGCGGCATCCTTGGCAAGCTTGCCGAACTGCCGCCGCTGCTTGGCCTCGGCCGCATCAGCTACGGTATCTATCTCTACCATCCAATATTGCTGTCGCTCGCCGTCAAGGCGCAGCCCTGGATTCCGCTCAACGTCTCGGAGCAAGGGCCAGGGCGATTCCTGGTTGCGAGCGCCGCCACGATTGTCGCGGCCTCGATTTCCTGGGTGGTTTTCGAGAGGCCGCTCAACAGCCTCAAGCGCCACTTCCCTTATGTCGCGCGCACCCGCTCCGCACAGGGCAGCCCTGGCGGCTGGCTCGCGACAGCGGCCGGCGGATCGCCCGATGGCCGCACACCGTCGCTCGAACTCCAGCGCACGGATGCGAGACGATGACCGCCGCGCCGCTCGTCTCCGTCCTGTTGCCGGTCTACAATGCCGGTCCCTATCTCGCCGCCGCGCTGGGAAGCATCCTGCGGCAGGATTACGGCCGCCTGGAGATAATCGCGATCGATGACGGCTCGACCGACAATTCGCTCGAGATACTCGAGCGATGCCAAAAGGCCGACAGCCGCATTTCGATCATCTCGCGCGAAAACCGCGGCCTTGTCGCGACGCTCAACGAAGGGCTGGCGGTCGCCCGGGGCGAACTGGTCGCGCGGATGGACGCCGACGACGTCGCCTATCCCTGGCGTCTGTCGCGCCAGGTGGCGCTGTTCGAGCGGCGGCCCGAACTGGGCTTCTGCGGCGCCGGCGTCGACATGTTGATCCGCGGCCGCATCGCCATCGGCAGGCCGGATCCGGTGTTCCAGTTCGGCCGCATCCCTGTATTGGCGATGTTCTTCACGATCTTCATGCACCCGACGGTCGTCTACAACAGGAAGGTCATCGACGACGGCGTTCTCCACTACGACCAGACCTACAGGCACGCCGAGGACTTCGATCTTTTCAGGCGGCTGGCCAGCCGCTACCCGGCAGCCATGATGCCCGAAAACCTGGTCGTCTACCGCGTCCATGAGGCAAGCGTGACCAGCCGGCACGTCAAGGAGATGCGCAGGACGCATTTGCGCATCGTGGCCGAGAACCTCGAGCGCGAGGGCCTGGCGCAGGCCACGCGGGACCTGCGCGACATCGGCGATGCGGTCAGCCACGACACGGTCGCCCGTGCGGCCAGCTTCATCGTCGCGCTGGAGGAGGAAATCCGCTCGCTGCCGGCGGCGACGCGGCCGAGCTTCGAGGCTGGCGCGCTGAACCTGTTCTATTTCCTTTACCAGCTGGTGGCCGACGAAAAGCAGCCCGCGCTGACGCATGAATTGCTGACGCGGACCGCGAAATGGAATGCCATCCGGCGCCGCGAGCAATATGCGCTGCGGCCCGGCGCCTGGGCGCCCTGGCTCAGCCTTGCCTCGCTGTCGGCCGCCAGACAAGCCGATGCCATGGCATACTTCTTCAAATCCGCGCCCGCCGCGGCGGTTCTGGCGTCTCATCGGTTGAGTTAGGGGCATGATCGTCAAAGCCAACCAACCTCTGCAGCGCGATCGTTCGACGGCGCTTGGCCCTGCCCCGGCCGGTCCCCGCCCGGAACGAGCGGCGCCGGAAGTCAGCTTCATCATCTGCACGCGCAATCGCGTCGCCGTGCTCGATGCCTGTATCAAGTCGGTGCAAGCCGCGTGCCGCGCACATGCCGGCTTCGCCGCCGAACTCGTGGTCGTCGACAACGGTTCGAGCGATCGCACGGCCGAACGCCTGGCCAGCATCGCCGCTGCGTCGGACATTCCGTTCACGCCGGTCTGCGAGCCGCGCCCCGGACTGGCGGCCGCGCGCAACGCCGGGCTGCGGCGCGCGCGCGGCCGTGTGCTGGTCTTCGTCGACGATGACTGCGCGGTCCATCGCGACTATTTGCGCGATCTGGAGCGACACTATGCGTCCGGGGAACAATGGCTCATCCGGGGCGGACGTGTCGAGCTTGGCGATGCCAGGGATTTGCCGTTCACCATCAAGCGGTCGTGGGCGCGCGAGCGGCTGACGCCAGATGTTCATCCCGGCGGTTTCGTGCTGGGCTGCAACATGACGATGCACCGCGACGTCGCGGCCCGCATCGGCTATTTCGACGAACGCTTCGGCGCCGGCGGACCATTGCGGTCGGCCGAGGATACCGATTATCTCGTGCGCGCGATGCTGCTCGGCATCGCAGTCGAGTATGTGCCTGATATGACGATATTCCATCATCATGGCCGGCGGGATCGCAAAGCCATCGAAAAGCTCCACCGCGACTACAGCCTGGGCAATGGCGGGCTCTGCCTGAAGCATATTCGCCATGCGCCCTGGCTGCTTCGCCATTTCTACTGGGCCGCAAGAGGGGCTATCCGGGAATTGGCGGGAGGCCCCGCCTTCGATCGTGAACTCAACCTGCCGCACTGGCCGATCGTCGCCATGAATTTGCTCGGCGCGGCCAGGTTCGCGGTTCTCCTTCTGGCCAGACGGCCGCGGGCCGAGCCAGTGCGGCAAGATCAGCAAGCCAATGCCCAGGCGAGGTGAAACGCTATAATGCCGATGCTGCCGCCAAGCCTGCCGATGCTGTTCCGGGCGTGCGGAAAGCGGCAACTGCGCCTGCTTCCGGCGGTGGTGGTACTCGGCCTGCTCAGCGCCGTCCTCGAAGGGTTCGGCATCGGCCTGATCATCCCATTGCTGGGCATCATCATGGGACATGGGGATGCGGCCGGAATGGGCGGCTTCTCCGCTGTCCTCCAGCATGTCGGATCGGGCTTGAGCGAGCGCGACCGGCTGATCGTCATTTCGGTCGCCATCCTCGGCTCGATCATCCTGAAGAACGTCTTCGCCTTCGCCAACACGCTGCTGACGACCTTCATCTCCGGCAAGGCAAGCCATTCCATCCGCAGCGCCCTGTCGGAGCAGCTGTTGCGGGTCGGCTACCCATTCTTCCTGCGGCAAAGCCCCGGGCGCCTGCTCAACATCATCTCCAACGAATCCTGGCGGGCCTCCGATGCGATCCAGATCATGCTGTCGGCCATCGTCAGCGCATCGGCCGCCATCATCCTCTTGGCTTTCCTGTTGCTGCTTTCGTGGCGCATGACGCTTCTGGTCACGCTCGGACTGGCGCTCGTCCAGATCGCGCACGCCATCCTCTCTGCCAATCTGAAGGAGCCCAGCCGCAGCGTCGCTTCGCGCAACGGCCACCTCGCCTCGCAGATGCTTCACCTTGTGCATGCCGGACGGCTGATCCGCATCTTCGGACAGGAGAACCGGGAAAAGGCGATATTCGACACGGCGTCGGATGCGGTTCGCCGCGCCTCCTTCGCGCTGCTCGTGCGCCAGGGAGCGCTGCCGCCGCTGACGGAGGTTCTCCACGCCATGCTGTTCCTGGTGGTGGTGATCGGCGCCTGGCTGGCGCAGGTGAGTTTCCCGCTGATCATCGCCTTCGTCATCCTGCTCTACAGGCTGCAGCCGCATATGCGGGCCCTGCAGGGGTCGTGGAGCCAGTTGCAGGGCCTGAGCGGATCGCTCGAAGAGGTGACATGGCTGCTGGATCCCGCCGGCAAGCCGCAACCGCCGCAAGGCGACGAGCCGTTCCACGGCCTGCGCCAGGGCATCAAGTTCGACGATGTGACATTCACCTATTCCGGTACGGACCGGCGCGAGGTCGTGCTGCATGCGGCGACATTCGAAATCCGCGGCGGCCGCTCGACGGCGCTGATCGGCCGCTCGGGCGCCGGCAAAACGACGATCGTCAATCTCCTGTGCCGCTTCGTCGAACCGGACACTGGCAGCATCCTCGTCGATGGATCGCCGCTCGACGGGATCGACGCCAGCCAGTGGCGACGGCACATCGCCCTGGCCAGTCAGGAACTGGAACTGGTCGATGGCAGCATTTTTGAAAACATAACCTACGGGCAGGATACGGCGACAGCCGGCGACGCCGAGGCCGCCGCAAGACTGGCCGAAGCGCACGAGTTCATCGAAAGGCTGCCTCAGGGCTACGAGACGCTGGTCGGCTACAGGGGCGTCAATCTGTCGGCGGGACAGAGGCAGCGGATCGCCTTGGCGAGAGCCCTGGTCCGCGATCCCGATCTCCTCATCCTGGACGAAGCCACCAATGCGGTGGACGGGCTGTCGGAAGCGGCCATCGTCGAGACCCTGAAGTCGAGAGCCGGCCGCCGCACGACTATCGTCATCAGCCACCACCACAGCACAATCTCGTTCTGCGACGACGTGGTCATCCTGAGCGGCGGCCGCGTGAAAAAGCAGGCCCCTTTCGGCGCCCTGGCCTCGCTCAGCATGGACGAGCTTTATCAGCACGAGCCGCTCGACTGAGGAGGCACCGGGCCGGCCGCGATCGTTTCCCGGGCGTGTTTGCAGCCTCCGGCCGGCGGGTCGTCGCAAAGGTTCGAATCAGAAGCTTGGGGAAGTGCCGCTGGCACCTTCCGTGATCGCACCAATGCCGTGCGGGACCGAGGCGCGCTACCTTGCCTGTGCGGCGGACCTGTCGATCCGCCTGGCCGGTGCCCCATTGGGCTTACTCTCCGGGTGAGGTGCCGGCCTCCCATGCACAAAAGACCTGAAGCGGGTCACCTGAAGCCCTTCAGCGCCACACTTCAGCTAACGGCGCCAACATTCCTGCGCATGCGCCGCCTGCCCGTCGTCCGTGCTTTCTTCGCCATCGCCCCGGCTATCTCGACCACGCCGTCCTCGCGCGGCCTGCCATTGGTGGCCTTGTGGAGCCGCTCGTAGGGCAGCAGTTCCTTGATGCGGGCATTGAGCGATGCGATTTCAGCTTTGAGGTCCTCGCATTCCTGCCTCTGCACGTCGAACTGTATCTGTTCGGACGCCTGTTGCAGCGTCAGCTGAGAAAGGTTGGCGTTCACCTTGGAAAGACTCATCTTGTCGCTTTCGCTCTCCTGGGTCAGCGCGGACAATCTTTCATCGGCGATCTTCTTTTCGGCCAAGGCATCGTTCAGTTCGCTCTTGAGCCTGGCGATCTCGCCTGCGGCTTCGCTGTTTTCGGTCGAGGTTTGCTCCAGCCGCGATTGCAGGTTCTGGATCTCCGAGCTCAACCCGCGCATTTCCGCCTGGCTGCGAGCCAGCTCGGCTTCCTTGTCGCCTTCCATCATGCGTGCTGCTTCGTTCGTTTCCGACAGCTTCGCCTGTGCGGCCTCGAGCGACTTCTGGAGCCGCATCTCCTCTTTCTCGCTCTTGCCGAGCGCGGCCAGCAGCTCCGCCAGCCGCGCTGCTTCGCTGGCATGGATCGTCGAGAGCTCGTCGAGCCTGTGGCGCGCCTGCGATTCCCGCTTCAGCGCCTTGTCGAGTTCGATCGAGAGGTTGACGTGCTTTTCGCGCAGCATCTTGCTTTCGCGCAAGCGCCTGTTGGCCTCGACCGTCCTGGCGGTCAGCCGCTTGGCGATGTCGCCGAACTCCGCTTCGCGTTTGGCGCTCGCATTGGCTGTCTCCACCAGTTCCAGCCTTACCGCGGCAAGCGCCGCACGAAGCGTCTCCCGGTCCTGAACCAGGCTTGTCTCGCGCTGCTGCAGCGCTTCGAAAGCGCCTTCACGCTCGCGCAGCTTTCTCGTCGCATCGTGCAGCTTCTCCGACAACGCCCTCTGTTCGACGGCCAGGGCGGCATTGGCAACCTCCAGCTCGTTGGCGCGCAGGATGTCGCTGTGCAGGATGTTGAGGAATTCACGCGTCAGATGGTGTGAGGTGCCGATCTCCGACAGCTTGTCGTTGATCTCCTCCAGATAGTCCCTGGCGTCATGGAAGAGACCCTCGAAGGCGCTCAATGCAGCCAGCCGGGTTTGTGTATGGGCCGTCAGTCGTGGCGCGGTTTCGGAACTGTCCGCATCGCCCGCAGCGTCGGCCTTCCTGGCGTTGTCGTCATTTGCCGCGTCGGCCTGGGGTGGCCCGTCATCGGGTGCCGCCTGGGCATCCGGCACATCGTCGCTCTCCGACGGCACCAGGTCGTCGGCGTCGAGACTTGCATCCAGCGCGTCCGCCAAATCGATCTGCAGGTCCTGGATCGCTTTATCCACGTCTTCAGCACGCTTGATCAGGCCTCTGAAGTTCATCACCAAACTCCCCTTACGCATACCTCGCTTCGAACTTAACAAATTGCTAATATATCCTTACATCCGCTGCTTGCGCAGGGGAAGCCCCGTCGGCACAAAGGTAAATTTGGGACATTTGGGGGTTGAAATAGCCCGAACAACCAATGCCGCAGCCGAAAAGAGCCGGATCCTCTGACAGTGTGGAGGTCTGAAGGACGGCAAGACCGCGGCCGCTCAGGAAGAGCCCGTGCGCGAGACCTCGAGGGCAGCGGAGAACTTGCCTGATCCCTCTTGGCAGGCGCAGGATGACTATCGCGGGCCGGGCCGAGTGCTCTACCCAAACGGTCTCAGCTGCTTTTCGGGGCTGGTACCAACTGGATCGGAGGTCGCTCGCCGGACGCGTTGCCCAGCGCGATGGCGACGCGGTCGCGCCCACTACCCTTGGCCTCGTAGAGCGCGTGATCCGCGGCATTGGTCAATTCGGCCCAGCCCACGCCATGCTCAGGGTAGGCGGCGACACCGAAGGAGGCTGTGACGGTGCCCAGCGTTCGGCCGCGATGCGTCAAATGAAGCTTCCTGATTGCCTGGCGCAGCGCTTCCGCCCGCTCGGCACCTTCCTGGACCGAGCTTCCCGGCATGACCAGGGCAAACTCCTCGCCGCCGTAGCGCGACACGACATCGCTATCCCTGGCGTGCTCGATCAAGGTGGCGGCGACCTGCTTCAGGACGAGATCGCCGGCTTCGTGGCCGAACGTATCGTTGAACTGCTTGAAATGGTCGACATCGAGCATGATGATCACCAGCGGCTGGCCCGAGCGCTCCATCCGGCGCAGTTCGCGGCTGCTCGTCTCCTCGAGATATCGCCGGTTGAACAGACTGGTGTTCGGATCGCGGATCGACTGCTGCCGCAGCGTCTCGCGCAGGCGCAGATTGGCCAGGGCGAGCGCCAGCGTGTCGACGACACCGCGCAGGATCTGCTGTCTTTCAGTCAGCCATTGTGGCTTCTCGGACGCATTCGGCTCGCACAGATGAAGGATGCCCAGCGTTTCGCCTTGGGCCGCCAGAGGCATGCAGACATAGCCCTTCTTGCCGTTTTCGGTGATATGCGCGCAGCGCGGCGTGAGCATGCCGGGGCCAGCGACATGTTCCTGGCCGCGCCTGAGCGCCCAGCAGTCTTCCGGCGCGAATTGCGTGGCGCTCGAGCGGACGTCGCCCCAATGCGCCATCTCTTCCACCAGGTTGCGCGACGCGCTGGTCAAGTGGACGGTTCCGCTCAAGCCACCGAGGAACTCGGCCATGGCCGTGCCGACCACCGAGAACGCTTCCGGGAAGGTGACGCAGGCCTGCAGCAGTTCGCCAAGCTTCACCAGACGGGTCGTGGTTTCGGACTTGTCGTGCAGTTCGCGGTTGAGAAGCGCCAGCTGATCGGCACGCTCGTTGACCACTCCTTCCGCGCGGCGCAACTCGCTGATGTCGTTGAGCGTGAGGACCAGGCCGCCTTCGGACCTGCTGAGCGGACTGCAACTGGCGATGACCGGCAGATGCGAGCCGTCGGATCTGGTCAGGCGCACTTCGCCCTGGTGTTGCCGGCCCGTGGCTAACGCCATTTCGATGGGAGAAGCGCCAGCGGCGAACGCACCGCCTCTGGGGTCGCGAACCGTCAGCACCGAATCCCATTGCTGCCCGACGATCTTGTCGGCGCGCCGCCCGATCATCGTTGCCGCCGCTGGATTGGCGCTGGCGACGCGGCCGTCGCCGTTCAGAACCGCGATGCCTTCGGCAGCCGTTTCGACGATGTCCTCGACATGCGCACGCGCCGATGCAAGCTGGTCCGCCATCGTGTTGAAGCCATGGGCCAGCTGCCCGAATTCATCGTTGCGGGCGTGGCTGATGCGCGTCATGGCGTTGCCTTTCGCCAGCGCTTCCATGCCGCGCATCATGTCCCCGAGGCCAGAGCTGAAACGACGGAGCAGCAGCCATGCGAAGCCGACCGCGACCAGCACGGCGGCCGTCGCGCTGAGGCCAACCAGCCAGAGCAGGCTGTTGGTGCTTTGTTCGGCGGCCTGCAGAACGGGGTCATATTCCAGCAGCACGGCGCCGATGATCGTATCCTCGGGATTTTCGATCGGAACGGCCAGTATGGCGTTCACTTCCTCCGGGTCGACAAATCTGCGCGGAATGCCGTCCGCCAAGGTCTGGCCTATTTCGTTGCCGGGGTCGTGACCGAATTTGTCGCCGACCTGGTGCTCTTCGTCGGCGGCATGGGCAAGGATGGTCTTGTTGTTGTCGAGGACCAGGAAATCCCGGTGCAGGCGGCGGTGCTGGTGCTCCATTAATTGCTTGAGCGCCTCGGGCCGCTCGAGCAGCGAAGGCGTCCCATCGGATGATTTGAAAACGATGGTGTCGGCCAATTCCCGCGCGACGTTGGTCGCTTCGGTCAACCCCAACGATTTGGTCGCCGCTATCTGCGTAAAGATCGCAACGCCGCCGACCAGCCCGATCAGGGCCGCGGCGGCCACCATGGAGAGAATGATCTGGCTCTTGATACGCATGTCATGGCTCCGCCGAGAACGACAGCATTGCGCATGTCAAATCGAGCCAGCATCTCATTTCCGGCTTTTTATTACCAAATGCTTATCAACGTCCTAACGATGGCAGGCGAAGCCGCTCCACACGCGGAGGGAGCCGACTGGGCTCCCCACCTCCCCCTTGTGGGGAGGTCGGACCGCAGGTCCGGGTGGGGGTGCTGGCGCCAACCCCCACCCGATCCGCTTTGCGGATCGACTTGCCGGGGCGAGCCACCGGTCTCGCCCGTCCTTCGGACCCCCACAAGGGGGAGGGTAAAGTCACCCCGCCATGGCCATCGGCACGGCGCTTTTGTTGGGGATCTGGATGTCGATTTCCAGCGTCGACATGGTCTCGCCGCGGTCCATCGAGACCTGCAGATAGTCCTGGTCGATCTGCACATGCTTGGCGATGACGGCCATGATCTCCTCGCGCAGGATGGAGACGAGGTCGGGCTGGCTGCGGTTGCGGCGCTCGTAGGCGAGCAGCACTTGCAGCCGCTCGCGCGCCACCGGGGCGCTGGAGCGCCGCTTGAAGATGTCGAGCAGGTTCATGCCGCCCTCCTTCCCAAAAGACGATCGAGGAAGCCCTTGCGCTCGAAGGGCACGATGACGGGCAATTCCTCGCCCTCCAGCCGCCTGGCAGCGTCGATATAGGCCTTGGCGGCCGCATTGAGCGGCTCTGACAGTGTCACCGGCGAACCGAGGTTGGAGGCGCGCAGCACGTCCTGGCTTTCCGGAATGATGCCGAGCAGCGGCACCGACAGGATTTCCAGCACGTCATCGATGGACAGCATTTCGCCACGCGAGGCGCGCGCTGCATCGTAGCGCGTGACCAGCACATGCTTGGCGATCTGCTCGCCCTGCTCGGCCCGCAAGGTGCGGGCGTCGAGCAGGCCGATGATGCGGTCGGAATCGCGCACCGACGACACTTCCGGGTTGGTGACGATGACCGCCTCGTCGGCAAAGCGCATGGCGAGCTGCGCGCCGCGCTCGATGCCGGCCGGGCTGTCGCAGAACACGTAGTCGAACACCGAGCGCAGCTTGTCGATGACTTCGCCGACGCCCTCCTCGGTCAGCGCATCCTTGTCGCGCGTCTGCGAGGCCGGCAGCAGGAACAGCGTCTCGACCCGCTTGTCGCGGATCAGCGCCTGCGAGAGTTTCGCCTGGCCCTGGATGACGTTGACGAGGTCGAACACCACGCGCCGCTCGGCGCCCATGATCAGGTCGAGGTTGCGCAGGCCGACGTCAAAGTCGACCAAGGCCACCCTCTTGCCGGTCTTGGCCACGGCCGCCCCAAGGGCCGCCGTCGAGGTCGTCTTGCCGACGCCCCCCTTGCCCGAGGTGACCACCACTACCTTGCCCATTGAAAAGCCTCCGTTGTTGTTCATTTGTTTTTGGTCGAGCGGCCCTCGCCGCCCGGTCGAAGTCAGCTCAGCGTCGAAACCCGCAGCGCGTCGCCGTCGAGAAACGCCTGCACCGGCTTGCCGCGCGAAACGCCTTCCATCTCCTCGGCGGTGACGTACCAGCCGTCGACCGCCAGAAGTTCCGCCTCGTTCTTGCGGCAGAAGATGCGCGCGCCCCTGTTGCCCAGCGCACCCGCCGAAGCGCGCCCGCGCAGCGTGCCGTAGACATGGATCGAGCCCGCCGCGATGATCTCCGACCCGGAAGCGACCGAACCGAGCACGATGACATCGCCATGCGGATGCACGATCGCCTGGCCCGAGCGGATCGGCGCCTTGATCATCAGCGTGCCCGAAGCTTCAACCTGCGGCTCGCTATCGCCCGCCTTGCTTGCGTCAACCTTGCCGACGCCGGCCTTGCCCGCGCTGCCCGCATCGGCGTGCTGTTCAGGCGCCTTGCCCTCGGCCTTGTCGAAACCCTCCGCCCGCGCCTCGCGGGGCAGCAACCCATCCGTCGTCGCCTCCTTGGCACCGACCAGAACCGGCGGCAGGTTGGGCGCGAGTGCGGCGTGGCCGTCGAGCTCGATGGCATAGACACGAATGCCGCGATGGCCAAGCACGTCGACCAGCGATTCGATCGCGGCGACATCGGGCTTCAAGGTGTTGAGATCAAGCACCACCGGCCGCCCGGCAAAATAGCCGGGCGAGTTGCCGATCCAGTGATCGAGCCCCTCAAGCCACACGTCCAAAGGCGCTTCGGGCGTCAGCGTGAAAGCGACGAAAGAACGGGCACGAAAGCGAATGGATTTGGCCTCGAGGGGGGCGGCAAAGGTCACGGCTGGCGAATCCTTACTGAGAGGTAAACGCTAGCGAGGGAATGGTTAATGAAAGGTTAATGGGAGGGGGATGAGGGCCAATTTGCGAGAAGTTGGAAGGTCAGCCAACGCCAAGGCAGTGACAGTCGATCCGTTTCCTTCACTCAATGCGCTGCGGGTTTTTGAGGCAGCAGCGCGCCACGAAAGCTTTGCGCGCGGGACCCCATTTGCCAATGCGCAATCTTGGGGGTCAGATGCGATGACGAAGCGCCTCGACGATCATCGCCATCGCAGGCGAGAGCTGCCGCCTGCTCGGGTAGTAGAGGTGATAGCCCGCAAATGGCGGACTCCAATCGTCAAGCACGAGCCTAAGGCATCCCGTGGCGATATGGTGGTTGACGAGGTTTTCCGGGACGTAGGCGATCCCGAAACCGCTTATCGCAGCCTCGATCATGGGTATGGACGAATTGAAGGTGAGCTGGCCTTGCACCCGCACACGCAGGTCGCGGCCTTGCTTGGCGAATTCCCAGGCATATAATCCGCCGAACGTCGCCTGCCGCATATTGATGCAGTCATGATCGACCAGGTCCTGGGGCGCGGTCGGAACCGGATGGCGGGAAAAGTACTCCGGCGAAGCCACGGCCACGAGCCTCCAATCCGGCCCGATCCTAACCGCGATCATATCCCTGTCGATGCTCTCACCTAGCCGCACGCCCGCGTCGAAGCGCTCCTCCACAATGTTCTTCATGCCGTTGTCGCTGTAGAGTTCGACGCACACGTCAGGATAGTCGCTGAGCAAAGGCTGCAGCTTCGGCCAGACGGTCGTCTGGAGCGCATGGTCGGACAGCGTGATACGGACCGTTCCGGAGGGCTTGTCGCGAAAGGCCACCAGGCTTGCAAGGTCGGCTTCGATTTCCTCGAAGCGGGGAACAAGAGACTGGAAAAGTCGCTCGCCGGCCTCGGTCGGTGCGACGCTCCGCGTCGTACGTGTCAGCAGACGGACGCCAAGACGAGCTTCAAGCTCCTTGATTGTCGAACTCAGGGTCGACTGCGAGGTTCCGAGCTTGGCCGCCGCCTTGGTGAAGCTGCGCTCCCGCGCGACCGCCACGAACCATAGCAGATCCTTCATACCATCGCGCTGCATAGGGCACCTCCCGTCGGGCATTTATATCACGAGCAGATAAGTCCATGCGGATTACTTAGCCTAATAAAATGGGTTCCTCTGCAATATCTTCTTGGCATCGCGACAGGGATTGGCGGCTGATCCGCCCGGTCGCCTTGCAAGGATGCCAATTGTGGAAACGACGTACGACACAAGGCTTGTCGAAGACCGCGCCGCATGGGGCGCGGTGTTGTCGATGGCGCTGTGTGTTTTCGTGCTCATCGCGTCTGAATTCATGCCGGTCAGCCTGCTGTCGCCGCTAGCGTCCGATCTCGGCATCACCGAGGGCCACGCGGGACAGGCGATCTCGATTTCGGGCGTTTTCGCTGTCGTGACCAGCCTGCTGGTCGTCGGTCTCACGCACCGCATCGACCGCCGACTGGTCGTGACTGGCTTCACCCTCCTCCTCATCGTGTCCGGTTTGGCTGTGACCTTCGCGCCGAACTACGCGTTCCTCATGGTCGGCCGGGCACTGCTCGGCATCGCGATCGGCGGGTTCTGGTCGATGTCGACCGCGATCGTCATGCGCCTCGTGCCGCAAGACATGGTTCCGAAGGGTCTCGCCATGCTAAACGCGGGCAATGCCATTGCGGCCACCATCGCGGCGCCGCTGGGCAGCTTTCTTGGCGCCTATGTCGGCTGGCGCGGCGCTTTCTTCCTCGTCGTGCCGTTTGGGCTCCTGGCGCTGGCCTGGCAGTGGACCAGCCTGCCGGCGCTGCCCCCGCGTCGGAGGAAGCGTCCTGGCAATCCGCTGGCGCTGCTCGGTCGTCTTTCAGTCGCCATCGGCATGGCGTCGATCATGATGCTGTTCATGGGCCAGTTCGCGCTCTTCACCTATCTTCGGCCCTTCCTCGAGAGCGTCACCCGGCTCGACATCGCTGCCCTCTCGGCGGTCCTGCTGGCGATGGGGCTGGCGGGGGTGCTCGGCACATGGTGCGTCGGCCGGCTTTTGCGCACGCGCCTGTTCAGCATCCTCATCGTTATCCCGCTGGTCATGGCTGCGCTGGCTGCTGCGCTCATCGCCCTTGGTGCCCTCCCGGTTCCCACAGCATTGCTGCTCATTGCCTGGGGCTTCTTCGGCACGGCCGCGCCCGTTGGCTGGGGCACGTGGCTCAGCCGAACGCTGCCGGACGACGCAGAGGCCGGCGGCGGGTTGCAGGTAGCCGTCATTCAGCTCGCCATCACCGGCGGCGCCGCAATCGGCGGCACGCTCTTCGATACGGTCGGCTGGTGGGGAGCGTTCACTCTAGGCGCGGTGCTGCTCTGCGGATCGGCGCTCGCCGCCCTCGCCGCGTCCCATATGGCCCGGAGGTCCCTGCCATGACCATCGAGCGTGCGCCGCTTAGCCGCCGGACATTGCTCGGCGCCGCGCTCGCGGTGGCGGCCCTGCATCGCGCAGCCGCCAGCCAGGAAGGCCAATCTCCCGTCAGCCAGGAGCCCACCGACATGAAGATCAGGATGGCCTTCAACGGCCGTATCATGACCGCCACGCTCTACGACAATCCCTCAGCGCGCGACTTCTTCTCCATGCTGCCGCTCGACCTCAAGATCGAGGACTACGCGCATAACGAGAAGATCGCCTATCTGCCGCGCAAGCTGACTGAGGAGGGAAGTGGCCCGTTCGCCAACGAGCAGCCCTACGACCTGTGCTATTTCATGCCCTGGGGCAATCTGGCCATGTTCCACGCCGACTATAGCCATCCCGGGCTGATCAGGCTCGGCCGCTTCGATGAGGGCGAGCAGGCCCTGCACATTCGCGGCGAGTTCCCGCTTCGCATCGAACGCATTTGAGGACGCAAAGGAGATCACCATGGACATTCTTCGCGCTGGCACGAGGCCTTCCGGCAAGGGACCACCTGACTGGTTCACCGGAACGGTGCGGATCGATCCACTCTTCAATCCCTTCGATGCCGGGCGAGTCCAAGGCGCACAGGTGACCTTCGAGCCCGGCGCCCGCACCGCCTGGCACACGCATCCGCTCGGCCAGACGCTGATCGTCGTCTCCGGCCTTGGCCGCGTGCAGCGCGAGGGCGGTCCGGTCGAGGAAATCCGTGCCGGCGACGTCGTCTGGTTCGCGCCCGGCGAGAAGCACTGGCACGGCGCGTCGCCTCTGACCGCCATGACCCACATTGCCCTCCAGGAGGTCAAGGACGGCAAGGTCGTGGACTGGCTGGGACATGTCAGCGACGCCGACTACGGCGCCTGATCTTCTCCACTCGAAAGGAACCAGAATGATCGCAACCATTCTTCACAAACCGGGCGACATCCGCTGCGAGGAAATCGCCGATCCGAAAATCATGCGGCCGACGGACGCAATCATCAAGCTCTCGGCAAGCTGCATCTGCGGCTCGGACCTGTGGCCCTATCGCGGGCTGCAGCCGGTCGACGGCCCGATGCACATGGGCCACGAATATTGTGGTATCGTCGTCGAGGTCGGCGCAGAGGTGCGCACGGTCCGTCCCGGCCAGTTCGTCGTCGGGTCGTTCTGCCTTTCCGACAATACCTGCCCGCATTGCCGCTTCGGCTTCCAGTCGTCTTGTGTGCAGCGCGAATTCATGTCGGGCGCGCAGGCGCCTTACGCTCGCGTGCCGTTGGCCGATGGCACACTGGTCGCCACCGCGGAGGTGCCGCCGGCCGAACTCATCCCTGACCTGCTGGCTGTGTCCGATGTGCTCGGCACCGGCTGGTACGCGGCCGACGCGGCCGAGGTCCGAGAAGGATCGACGGTGGTGGTGGTCGGCGACGGTGCGGTCGGCCTGATGGGCGTGCTTGCGGCCAAGGAGATGGGCGCCGAGCGCATCATCGCCATGAGCCGGCACGCCAGCCGCCAAAAGCTCGCCCGCGAGTTTGGCGCCACCGACATTGTGGCCGAGCGTGGCGAGGAAGGCGTCACGCGCATCAAGGAACTCACCAAGGGCGTCGGCGCGGACTCCGTGCTGGAATGCGTCGGTACGGGAGAATCCTTCGACCAGGCGCTGGCCTGCTCTCGCCCCGGCGGCACCATCGGCTATGTCGGCGTGCCGCATGGCGTGAGCTTCGACGGCCAAAAACTATTCTTCGGCCAAAAGCGCATGATGGGCGGCCCGGCGCCAGTGCGCCGTTTCTTGCCCGACCTGATGGACCGTGTACTGCGAGGCAGGATCAAGCCCGGCAAGGTCTTCGACCTCAAGCTGCCGTTGGCAGAGGTCGCTGAAGGCTATCGCGCCATGGACGAGCGGCGTGCCATCAAGGTCATGCTTTCCGTGTGAGCGAAGATTAGGCGGACGGCCTGTCCGCACCCGCAATCAGAAAAGGAACAACGACATATGACTATGAGATTGAAGATCGCCGCCCTTGCGCTTGCGGTCGCCACACCGGCGTTCTCGCAAGAGTCCTCGATCATTGGCGCATGGCGCATGAGGTCGCTCGAAGCCGGTGCTGAGGGAAACCTCAAGCCTGTGCCATATTCCGGCCAGGTCATCTTCACCGAGGCCGGCACCCTCTCGGTGCAGGCCCAGAACCCCGACGCCAAGGCGCCGGACACGCCTTACACAGCGAATGGCTACGAAGCCTATTATGGGCCGGTCGCCATCAACGACCAGGACAAGACCTTCGTCATCACGATCGAGTCCTCCCTAGTCCGCAACCTTGTCGGGAAGAGCATGAAACGCAAATTCGAAGTCTCGGACAACAAACTGGTCCTCACGCCGGACAATCCGGCCGAAGGCTGGCGTGTGACCTACGAACGCTACTGATCTGAACTGTTGGGTTCAAGGTGTTGCCGATGGCCAAAGTGGCGGGGACTTCAGACCGAAATGGAGCAATGGCGGAACTGGTGCCAATCATGGCGGCTGTCTTCGCCGGCTTCCTTCTGATCGGCTTGGCGCTACCCGTCCTGCCGCTGCATCTTCATCAGCAACTCGGCTTCGGCCCCTTCGCGGTCGGACTGGTGACGGGCAGCCAGTTCGTCGCCTCGATGTTGTCGCGCATTGGGGCCGGAAACTATGCCGATGGGCGCGGCGGCAAGCGGGCCGTCGTCGTCGGCCTCATTGCCGCTGCCCTGGCGGGATTATTTTACCTCGGCTCACTGGCATTGCTCGACCGGCCGGTAGCGTCCGCATCGGCGCTCTTCGCCGGCCGGGCGGTATTGGGCGCGTCGGAGAGCTTCATCATCACCGGCGGCGTCGCCTGGGGCCTCTCCCTTGCGGGCGGACAGAACTCCGGAAAAGTCATAGCCTGGGTGGGCACGGCGATGTTTGCGGCGCTCGCGCTTGGAGCGCCGGTCGGATCTGCGCTTTATGCGGCGAGCGGTTTCACCGCGATCGCACTCGCGACCATCGTCCTGCCGCTTGCGACGCTGCTTGCCATCCTGCCGATGCGTGGCACCAGCACCGCCGCGAGCAGCGTGCCGCAGTCATGGACGAGCGTGGCTCAAGCGGTCTGGCTTCCCGGAGTGGGAGCAGCTTTCAGCAGCCTCGGCTATGGCGCAATCCTGGCCTTTGCCGCGTTGCTCTTTGCCGAACGGGGATGGCAGCCGATCTGGCTTCCCTTCACGGCCTATGCCGCGGCGCTGATCGTGGCAAGGCTATGCTTCGGCCACCTGCCCGACAGGCTTGGGGGCGCACGCGTCGCTGTGATCTTCGTCGCCGTCGAGGCCGCAGGGCTGATGCTGATCTGGCTTGCGACCGGGCCTGTTGTCGCCGCAATTGGGGCGGGTCTCACTGGCCTTGGCTACTCGCTGGTCTATCCCGGTCTCGGTGCCGAGGCAGTAAGCCATCTTCCGTCGCGCAGCCGCGGCCTGGCCATGGGACTCTACACCGTCTTCCTCGACGTGGCGCTCGGCTTCGGCAGTCCAGCGCTCGGCTTGGTCGCCGCGTCGGCCGGGCTGCAATTCGTCTTCTTCGCCGTCGCGATGGCGACGCTTCCGGCGTTGGGCATCGCTCTGCTGCTGGGTCGCCGTAACGCTCTACGCTAGTGCCGGGTATTCTGTGCTCGCGATGTTGCGCAACTACGATCACCTCGCGCTGGCAACGTTGAAAATTGGCGCAGCGCCAGCCAACACGCAAAAAACCCGCCTGTGCGGCGGGTCACTGGCGCAAATCAGCACCATAGATAGAAATGTAGCATAACTGCCCTCACGGGTCAAGAATAAATTCCTATCGCCACTGACGCAAGCTGCCCGCCGGACGCATGCATTCCCAGGCCAGCGGCGCAATCGCAGTCAAGGCCGACATTCGAACGAAAGTAGATCCAGCTTGACGGAACATTAGTCATAGCTAATTGTTGATGTGTGCGGCAGGTGGTGCCCTCCACCGCCTGCCGAAGATCGGCCGTCCGATCGGCCCGCGTCCTCCGCCAGAGGCGCGGGCTTTCGCTTTCGCGGTCCAGCGCAAGTGATGACCGACCAGCCCGTCGCAACCTGAGCGTTTCGAGAAGCCGCGTTGGCGGGCCGTGCTCACGACCAGTCCAAGGCTCTGGCCATGGCGAAAAAGATTGGCGACAGAGCCGAAGATGATGAGGCGTCGCCGTTTTCGCCCTTCTTGAGTGAATGGAGCCGGTATTTCCGTCCTTCAGCTTTCGATCATTTGGCCAGTCCCTCATCGGGGTTTCGCCGCCTTTTGGCCTTGAGGCTGCGGGCGGCTTGCTCCACCGCGGCGCGGTCGTTGCCCAAGCGGTCGAGCAGTTCCTGTGCCTCGTCGCCCGATATGCCGGTGCGCACCGCCAGCGCCTCGACCTCCAGCACGTCGGTGCTGGCGACCTCGCCAGTCTCAGGCAGTGCGTCATCCGCCGTCAGCGGCAGGGCCGCCTCGCGGTCGATCTCGGCCTCGGCCTGGTGCCAGTGCCGTTCGGGGTCGCCCTGCATGCGGCCTTCCCGTTCCCAGATCTGGTAGGCGCGCTCACGAATTCTGTCGTCCCGGTCGTCGCTCATGGTCAGTCCTCCTTAGGTCAGGGTTGAACGCCGCGCCAATGCGGACGCTCCGGAAAATCCGCGCGATCGGATCGCCTGCCTGCGGCGCGCGGGCTCTACTGGCATTGCCGTCTCGGCCCGCCGGAGTATGGCTGGTAGGAGTTGTCTTCCGGGCGATAGGAGCGGTAGCGGCTGAAGCAGTAATCGACATGGTCGGCCGAAAGTGCTTCGCCGCCATCGTCGGCAGCGTAGACGCCCAGGCCGGCGCCGTTTTCGTCGCCATCGCCGGCAGTGGGCTGGACGGGCTGACCGGCGGCTTCGAGATAGGGCGAGACGCAGCGACGCAACTGCCCGCTGTAGGAGAGATAGCTGTTGTCGTCCGGGTGGTAGGAGCGATAGCGGCTGGCGCACCAGGCGAGATGCGGAGGCGGCAATTCGGTCGTCTTGGGCGCGATGGCGCCGGTGACGGTGGGGTCGGGCGGTGTTTCCTGCGGTTTGGCGGGGATGTCGGGCGGCGCGGACTGTTTGGCCGGCAGGCGTTCGAGGCCCTGCCCGGCTTTGTTCACCGGCCGCGCCTTCTTGGTCCACAGCTCCGCCACGCTGACAGTAGCCGTTGCCTGGCGCGGCGGCTTCGCGGCAAGCAGCCAGGCGGCGAAGCCCAGTCCGCTGCCGAAGACCGCAAGGGTCAGCACGAAGCCGCAGACCAGTCCCAAAACCGCTTTCACGACACGCTCCTTAAGTCCCTGCTCATAGAATGCGGGGCCTCAAGGCTGGTTCCAGAAAAACGCCGGGTGCACGCCCTCGCGTGCCGCCGAGCGCGCCCGGCGAGAGCCGCCAAGGGAGGCTCAAAAGAGCGCCCAGACACAGTTCAGAAACAATATTCAACAGTTCGGAAAAACTGGCGAAAAGATCGGATGGCATAAGCATCCCACAACAACTGGAAAAATGGCCGTGCCGGGCGACGCCCGGCCTGGACGGGAAAGTATGGAAATGGATCACGGTGTCGATATCGCCGAACTGGACGCGGAACGATCGGGGCTGGAAAGCGGCCTGGCAGGTGTCGATGCGCTGGTAAGAACGGCCCCCGCGACAGCCAGGCGCGGGCAGATCCTGACGGGCGCCGACTTTGCCCGGCACGGCCTGCCCGGCGAGCGGCTCGACACCGTCTTCGAGCAGCTCGCCGAAATGTTCGCAGCGCTGCCGGCGGTGATCTCCGACGGGCGTGTCTGGACCTATCGGGAACTGGACAGCCGGGCCAACCAGTTCGCCCGCCTGCTGGTCAAGCGCGGCGTGCGGCCGGGCCACCGCGTCGGGCTCATCCTCGACCGCTCGGCGGAGACCTATGTCGCGCTGCTCGCCGTGATGAAGGCAGGCGCTGCCTTCGTGCCGCTGGCCACCGCTTTTCCCGAGGAGCGGATGGCGCTCATCATCGAAGACGCCGGCGTCAGCCTGATCGTCACCATCGCCGCCTATGCGTCGCGCGCCGGCCAGCTGCCGGTTCCGCATCTGCTGATCGACAGCGCGGCCGCCGAGATCTCCAAAGAGTCCGGCGCGCCGCTGAAGCCGAATGCGAAGGCCGCTTCATCAGACGACACCTGCTACATCCTCTACACCTCGGGCACCACAGGCAAGCCCAAGGGCGTCGTCATCAAGCACCAGAGTTTCGTCAATTTCATCCGCGTCGCCGCCGCCTCCTACGGCTACCGGCCGGGCGATCGCGTCTACCAGGGCATGACCATCGCCTTCGACTTTTCCTCCGAAGAGATCTGGGTGCCGTTCGTCGCCGGCGCGACGGTGGTGCCGGCACCGGGCCAGATGCCGCTGGTGGGCGAGGAGCTGGCCGATTTCCTGCGGCTCCATGACATCACCTGCATCGCCTGCAGCCCGACGCTGCTGTCGTCGATGACGTCAGATGTGCCCAGCCTGCGCACGCTGCTGGTCGGCGGCGAGGCCTGCCCGCACAATCTGGTGGTGCGCTGGTCGAAGCCGGGGCGGCAGATCCTGAACACCTATGGGCCGACCGAGGCGACCGTCACCGCTACAATGGGCGCGCTGACGCCGGACAGTCCCGTCACCATCGGCGCGCCGCTGCCGACCTACTCCATCGTCATCCTCGACGCTTCGCTGCCGCAGCTCGCCGAGCCGGGCGAACTGGGCGAGATCGGCATTGCCGGCATCGGGCTCGCGGTCGGCTATCTCAACAGGCCGGACCTGACCGAACAGAAATTCATCGCCGATTTCGTCGGCCTGCCGAACAACCCGTCGAAGCGCATCTACCGGACCGGCGACCTTGGCCGCATCAACGACCAGGGCGAGATCGAGTATGCCGGCCGCATCGACACCCAGGTGAAGATCCGCGGCTACCGCATCGAGCTCGGCGAGATCGAGGCGGTGCTGCTCGACCAGCCCGAAATCGCCCAAGCCGCGGTCACCACCTGGGAGATCGAGCCCGGCCGCGTCGAACTCGTCGCCTATTTCGCAGCGAAGGCCGGCCAGAAGGCGATTTCGCGCGCGGACCTCGCCAGGACCATGAAGCGGCGCCTGCCCGACTACATGGTGCCCTCCTATCTGGAGGAACTGCCTGTTATCCCGATGACGGTTTCCAACAAGGTGGATTTGCGCCAGCTGCCGAAGCCGACAAGCGTGCGGCTTTCGGGCGATCGCGCCATGGTCGCGCCCGGCAATGAGGACGAGCGTTTCCTGGCCGACGCGCTGGCCGCCGTATTGAAATTCGAAGAAGTGTCCGTCGAGGACAATTTCTTCGACGATCTCGGCGCCAACTCGCTGCTGATGGCGCATTTCTGCGCCCGCGTGCGCACCAGGAAGGAATGGGCGACGGCGTCGATGCGCGACATCTATCTCCACCCGACCGTGGCGCGGCTGGCGCTGCATCTGGGCGTGGCGGACGAGATGGCGACGGCCACCAACGAGCCCGTCCTCACCCGCCGGGCCTCGAACTTCGCCTACTGGACCTGCGGCGCCGCACAGCTGCTGTTCTACGCGCTCTACAGCTATGGCGCCCTGTGGGCGGTCAATGACGGCCTCAACTGGATGTATGACGCGCTCGACGATCCGCTGCAGCTGTATCTGCGCTGCGTGGCACTTTCGGCCGCCGTGTTCTTCGGCATGTCGGGCTTTGCCGTTATCGCTAAATGGGTGCTGGTCGGCCGCTGGAAGGCGGAGGCGTTTCCCATCTGGGGCGTGCGTTACTTCCGCTTCTGGGTGGTCAAGACATTGATCCGCACCGCGCCCGTCGTGCTGTTCCGCGGCAGCCCGCTCTACAGCATCTATCTGCAGCTTCTCGGCACCAAGCTTGGCAAGAACGCCGTCATCGAATCGAAATCCGTGCCCGTCTGCACGGATCTCATTTCGATCGGCGCCAACACCATCCTGCGCAAGGAATCGATGATTCTCGGCTTCCGGGCACAGTCCGGCTATATCCACACCGGGCCGCTGACCATCGGCCGCGATGCCTTCGTCGGCGTCGGCTCGACGCTCGACATCGACACCCGCATCGGCGATGGCGCCCAGCTCGGCCATTCGTCCTCGCTGCACCGCGGCCAAAGCATCCCCGACGGCGAACGCTGGCATGGCTCGCCGGCCGTGCCGACCACGGCCGACTATTGCAAGGTGCGCAATGTCGATCCGTCCAACATCCGGCGCTTTCTGTTCGAAGCGGTTCAGCTGATCGGGCTGTTTGCCATCGTCACCCCCTTGCCGCTCTTGTTCCACAGCTATTGGGAAAATGTCGGCGACGACTACCAGGAAACCATCGGCGTCGTCGCGATCGGCACCACGGTGACGCTGTTCGGCTACATGGCCGCATCCTTCCTGGCGGCGACGCTGGTGCCGCGCCTGGTCAGCCTGCTGTTGAAGCCAGGCCGCACCTACACGCTGTACGGCTTCCGCTACTGGCTGCAGACCGTCGCCGAATTCTCGAGCAACTCCCGCGTGCTCGGCCTGCTGGCCGGCGACAGCTCGGCCATCGTGCACTACATGCGAGCGATCGGCTGGAACCTCAACAAGGTGGTGCAGACCGGCTCCAATTTCGGCTCCAACCAGCAGCACGAAAACCCGCTTCTGTGCGAGATCGGCACCGAGACCATGGTTTCGGACGGGCTGTTCATGATCAACATGCACAAATCCGCCGCCGCCTTCAGGCTCGAGCCGACGAGGATCGGCGAGCGCAACTATCTCGGCAACAACATCTATTATCCGCCGGACGGGCGCACCGGCGACAACGTCCTCCTCGGCACCAAGGTGATGATCCCCATCGACGGGCCGCTGCGCGAGAATGTCGGGCTTCTGGGTTCGCCGGCGTTTGAAATCCCGCGCATGGTGAACCGCGACAAGGAACTCATCGCCGGCATCGACGAGGACGACCGGCGCCGGCGCATCCCGTTGAAGAACCGCCACAATCTGGTGACGATCCTGCTATTCGTGGCAACGCAATGGATCATGTTGTTCGCCACGCTGGCGATCTGGGACCGGGCGCTGAACTACTATACCGAATGGGCTGAAGTCGCACTGTTCGTCGCCGTGCTTTTGACCTCGGCGATCACCATTCCGTTCTACATCTTCGTGGAACGGGCGAGCCTTGGTTTCGGCCGGCTGAAGCCGCAGATGACGACGATCTACGACGTCACGTTCTGGCGCCACGAACGCCACTGGAAGCTGGCGGATTCGCCGATCGTGCGCCTGTTCGCCGGCACGCCGTTCCGCCCGATGATCCTGCGCATGCTGGGCGTCAAGATCGGCAGCCGTGTCTATGACGGCGGCAGCAATCTGACCGAACGCTCGCTGGTGGAGATCGGCGACGACGCCACCCTCAACGAGGGCTGCGTCATCCAGGCCCATTCGCTGGAAGAAGGCGCGTTCAAGTCCGACTTCATCCGCATCGGCAAGGGCTGCACGCTCGGACCTTCAGCCTTTGTCCATTACGGCGTGGTGATGGGCGAAGGCTCGGTGGTCGATGTCGACTCCTTCGTCATGAAGGGCGAAGAGCTGGAGCCCAACTCCATATGGCGTGGCAACCCGGCCAAGCTGCATCGCTTCGTCGAACCGATCACCGACGATGGCTCCAAGGCATCGGCCAGGGCATCGGCTTGAAAAAGGGTATCGGCTTGAACACCGGAGACATCCGTCTGGTTGCCGTGACCGAGGCCAACCGTGCCCTGGTCACGGCCCTGGAACTGGCTCCGGAGCAGAGGGATTTCGTCGCCGGCAATGCGGAGTCGCTGGAAGAAGCCGAAACCGACAAAGACGCGCGGCCACGCGTCGTCATGGCCGGGACCCGTGTCGTCGGTTTCCTCATGTACGAGGCGCCCGAGGATGACGACGAGGCACGCATCTACCGCTTCATGATCGACCGCGCCGCTCAGGGCAAAGGCTACGGCAAGGCCGCGCTGCGTAAGGTGCTGGACGAAATCCAGGGGCTCAGCCACATCAGCCACGTCTCGATCTGCTACGAACCGGAGAACGATGCGGCGCGAAATCTCTATCGCAGCGCCGGTTTCGTCGAAGAAGGGCTCGACGAGGACGGAGAAATGATAGCCGATCTCGCTTTGCCGGCCCCGGACGCACGAGTCGTGATGCGGCTGCCCGAGGAAATCGCCTTGGCCGAAGCGATCGCCGCCATCGCACCATCGGGAGTCCGGATCGGATGCCGGATGATCCGCGACGGCGACGACGCCCATCTGCTGCCTGGGGAAGCGCATTCCATCCCCGCGCGTCAGCCTGGCATGCGGCGCGCCAGCGGCGCGGCCCGGTGGATCGCGCACGGACTGCTGGCGGAGCTTGGCGTTGGCGACGTCGCCATCCTGCGCTCGCCAACCGGCGCGCCGGTCTGGCCTGACGGAATAACCGGTTCGCTCGCGCACGACGACGACATGGCCGTGGCGGCGGTTGCCCCGATTGGCGATATCGCCTCGCTCGGCATCGACGTCGAGCCCGCGCAGCCTCTCCCGGATGACATTTTGGCGCTCGTGACAACGCCCGCGGACCGCACGGACGCAGCCGACCGGCATCTTGCCGGCCGCATCCTCTTTGCCGCCAAGGAAGCCGTCTACAAGGCCGTCTATCCGCTCGATCGCAAGGTGCTGGGCTATGAGGACATCACCATCGACCTGAACGCAGGCTGCGCGACGACGAAGACGGGCCGCAAGGCCAGCCTCGCCTATTGCGTTGCCCCGCGCGTGGTGGTGCTGGCATTTGTCGAGAAAAACGCGCGGTAGCGCGCAGCCCTATTCGCCAACGATCTCCCTATATCCCCTCACCTCGCCATCGAGCCCGCGCAGCCGCCAGTTCTCGCCGTCCCGTCCCTCGACATGGCAAGGCCCGATCGGCACCTTGCCGCCGCCCTCCGGCAGGTCGAGCACATAGACGGGGTTGCAGATGCCCGACAGCCGCGCCCGCAGCGCTTCAGTCAGCGCCTGTCCCTGCGCAATCGTCGTGCGCCGGTGCGCCATGCCGCGCGCGAGGTCGCCATGGTGCAGGTAGTAGGGTTTGACGCCGAGGCGGTACATCAGCTCGCGGCAGAGTTCTTCCAGCGCCTCGATGCTGTCGTTGACGCCCTTGAGCAGAACGCTCTGGTTCAGCAGCACGAAGCCGGCTTGCCGAAGCGTGCGGCAGGCGGCCTCGGTTGCGTCGGTGATCTCGCGCGCGTGGTTGAAATGGGTGACGACAGTGACCATCAGCCGGCCCTGCAGCGCCGCGACGAGCCCTGATGTAATGCGCGACGGCAGCACCACCGGCACGCGCGTATGGATGCGCAGCAGCCGCACATGCGCAATGGCTTCGATGCGCGCGAAGATTTCAGCCAGTACCTTGTCGGGCAGCGACAGCGGATCGCCGCCGGTCAGGATCACCTCACGGATTTCGGGGTGATCCGCGATGTAGGCCAGCGCCGGCTCCAACGCCTCGCGCGTATAACCCCTGCCGATCGAGGTCAGCGATTCCTTGCGGAAGCAGAACCGGCAATAGACCGCGCATTGATAGGTCGGGAACAGCAGCACCCGGTCGGCATGGCGATGCGTCAATCGCGGCACCGGGCTGAAGTCATGGTCGGCGATCGGATCGTCGAGTTCCCCTTCCACCTCCTCCAGTTCCTCAGGCGACGGGATGACCTGCGCCCGGATCGGATCGGCCGGGTCGTTCCAGTCGATCAGGTCGAGATAGGCTTTGGGCGCGCGCACCTTGTGGTTCGCGGCCGCCGCTTGCGCCGCCGCGCGCTCAGCTGGCGACAACGGCAGGGAGGCAAGATCGCGCACGTGGCGCACGCCGGCGCGAATTTCGGCCTGCCAGGCGGTATCGGGGTGGAATTTGGTGTCTGTGGTCATCGGAGTTTCTCGGGCGGGTATATTTGGGCCGGACCTATCCGCTGGATGACTGATTAGGTCAACCACGCAGATTGTCAGCGCTGTGATCCTTCACACCCCCCTCTGTCCTGCCGGACATCTCCCCCGCAAGGGGGGAGATTGGATGTCGTTGAGGCGCCGATCTCCCCCTTGCGGGGGAGATGTCCGGCAGGGCAGAGGGGGGTGTTCAAGCGCCAACCTTCCCACCCACCAACTTTCGCCGCATCGACCACGCCCACAATTTCGGGCAAGTTCACACGCGACAGCGCCGCATGGGGAGATGCGGCGCAGCCAGGGAGGACTGCCATGACCAACACACCGGCGCTGTCGCGCTATGTCGATGCCGTTGCTCACTTTCGCATCGACGATGAGATCGCAAGACTTCACGGCGATCCCGCGACGGGCATCAACGCCTGCATCGAATGCTGCGATCGCCATACCGGCCAGAACCGGCTGGCGCTGCGCGCCATCTCCGTCGGTGGCGAGCTGCGGGAGTTCAGCTTCGACGATCTCAAGGAGATGTCGGCGCGCGTCGGCAACATGCTGAAAGCGGCTGGTGTCGGCTCCGGCGACATCGTCGCCGGCATGCTGCCGCGCATTCCCGAACTGGTGGCACTCATCCTCGGCACCTGGCGTATCGGCGCGGTCTACCAGCCGCTGTTCACCGCCTTTGGCCCCAAGGCCATCGACCACCGGCTGAAGACCAGCGGCGCGAAGCTCGTCGTCACCAACATGGCCAATCGCGGCAAACTCGACGAGGTGGAGGATTGCCCTCGGGTTGCGACCATCCTTGCCCCAGGCGAAGCCCTGCCGGCCGGCGACATCGATTTCCGCGCCGCCTTTGCCGCCGTCTCGCCTGACTGCCAGCCGGTGATGCGCAAGGGCGACGATTTGTTCATGATGATGTCGACCTCGGGCACGACAGGTTTCCCCAAGGGCGTTCCGGTGCCGCTCAGCGCGCTGCTGGCCTTCGGCGCCTATATGCGCGATGCCATCGGGCTGCGGCCGGACGACGTCTTCTGGAACATCGCCGATCCTGGTTGGGCCTACGGCCTCTATTACGCCATCACGGGGCCCCTGCTGCTTGGCATCGCCACGACCTTAAACGAGGGCACCTTCACCGCCAAAAGCACCTACGACATCATCGAGCGCCTCGGCGTCACCAGCCTTGCCGGCTCGCCCACCGCCTTCCGCCTGCTGCTGGCCGAAGGACCCGAGGCAGCCGCCCGCGTCAAGGGCCGCCTGCGTGTGGTGAGCAGCGCCGGCGAGCCGCTCAACCCGGAGGTGATCCGCTGGTTCGACGCCCATCTCGCCGCCCCCATCCACGACCATTACGGCCAGACCGAGAACGGCATGATGGTCAACAACCATCACGGCCTGTCGCACCCCGTACGCCACGGCTCGGCCGGCTTTGCCATGCCGGGCTACCGCGTCGTCGTGCTCGACGAGGCCGGCAACGAGCTTAGCCCCAACCAGCCCGGCATTCTCGCCGTCGACATCGCCAACTCGCCGCTGCGCTGGTTCGGCGGCTATCATCAGGCCGAAACCCCTGCCATAGCGGGTGGCTATTACCGCACCGGCGACACGGTCGAGTTCGAGCCCGACGGTTCGATCTCCTTCATCGGCCGCGCCGACGACGTCATCACCTCGGCCGGCTACCGCATCGGCCCGTTCGACGTCGAAAGCGCGCTGCTCGAGCATCCGGCGGTCAACGAGGCAGCCGTCGTCGGTGTGCCCGACCCGCAGCGCACCGAAATCGTCAAGGCCTTCGTCGTTCTGGCGCCCGCCTTTCGAGGCAGCGAGGCGCTGGCCGAGGAACTGGCGCAGCATGTCCGCAAGCGCCTCTCGGCCCACGCCTATCCGCGCGAAGTCGAGTTCGTCAGCGAGTTGCCGAAGACGCCGAGCGGCAAGATCCAGCGGTTCCTGCTGAGGAAGGCCGAGGTGGAGAAGCGGAAGGAGTGACACGGCCGATCTCCCCACTTGTGGCAGGCTATCGCATATGGATTCTTGCGAAGAAGAACCCCCACCCTAACCCTCCCCACAAGGGGGAGGGAATGCTGCCGCGTGCCTTTAATTCTTGTTGGCGCCGAAAAGACAGGCGATGCTTCTGGGTCAGCGCCAACGGAAGTCTCCCTTCCCCTTTTGGGGAGGGGTTAGGGGTGGGGGTCCGTGCCGGGCAGACATCTCAGGAATTCCATATGCGATAGCCCTGCCACAAGTGGGGGTGATCGGCAGTTGCACCGCCGCGCTTCTGCTCCTACCGCCCAGCGGTGCCCGCCATCGCCACAAAGGCGCTCTCGATGGTCTCGAACGTCAGCTCCGGATAGAGCGCGCCGGCTTCCGGCGTGGCCGTCTCGAGCGCGGTCTCGCCGCGTATCCAGAACGCCCGCAGCAGTCCGAGCCAGGGGGCTGATGCGATCATCGCCTCAAGCTCCGCCGCACTCTGGGGCACGATGCGCGGCGAGCGGCCGCTGACCCGGCGCCACAGATCGATCATTTCGTTCTGGGTGATCTCGTTCTGGGCGATGCGGATCTCGCTGCGGATGGCACTGGGGTCGTTCAACGCGCGCAAGGTGACGGCGGCGATGTCCTTCTCGCTGACAAACGTCGCCGGCACATTGCCGTCGCCATAAAGCGTCACCTCTTCGGACGGCAAGGGCGACGAGCCGAAGCGCATCAGGTCGCCCAGCGTCGTCACCCAGGTCGAGAAGAAGCTGTTGGTGTAGATCACCGTATAGGGCAGATCCGCTTGCCTGATCGCGTCGAACACGGCTCGCTTGAGGTCGAGCGGCGGAACCGAGCCCGGTGCAGCGGCGGCAAAGTCGAGGCCGAAGCCGGCGGAAGGTACATAGCGGGAGACGCCGGCATCTCTGAGCGCGCGCACCAGCGTCATCTCGCTGGCCGAATCCACATGCACCGAGCTGATGACGCGATCCACCGCACCGGCGGCGCGGACAAGGCTGTCATAGTCGTCGAGATCGCCGACATGGATTTTGGCGCCGAGCTCCTTCAGCGAACGCAGCCGTTCTTCATTACCGGCTGTTGCCGGACGAACCAGAACGTGCAGGCGATCGCCATTGCCTGCGCTGGCCTTCGCCATCTCGCCACCCAGCAGCCCCGTCGCGCCGATGATCAGGGTGCTGGTCATATCGCCCTCCCATTGCGCAGGATGGAACCGTCCCAGTCGCGCTCGAAGCCGATGTCGTGCAAGCGAGGATTCGAGAAGCGTGAAACTCGGCGAAGCACCCGGCGGCGCTCGACGACTGCAGCGGTTCTGAGTGCAAGACCGCTCATCGCGGCGCGGATGGATTCGAAGGTCGGGTTCATTGTCCGTCTCCTGTATTTGCCTAGGCGCAAGCGTGCCGACGCCGTCCGCGGAGGACGAGCATGACGATTGCTCACACTGTTTCTGGTCGTTCAGCGCAACGGTGAGATGGAGAATCCGATCTGCATGCGCTGCTACACCAACAGATTGAACATTTCTGGGCTGGACGACAAACGACTCTTTGTGCAGGATTTGTGAGCAACGCTCACAGGTGGATCATGCCGCGCAGACTACCGCCCCTCACTGCCCTGCCCGCCTTCGAGGCCGCCGCCAGGCATCTGAGTTTCTCCAAGGCGGCGGCTGAACTCAACGTCACCCATGGCGCGGTCAGCCGCGCAATCCGCAACATCGAGGACAGGCTGGGCATCCAGCTTTTCGATCGGGGAACGCGGTCCGTTCGCCTGACGCCGGTGGGCGCCGCCTATGCATCGGAAGTCAGGACGGCGCTGGACCAGATCGCCGCCGCCACCATCGCCGCCACGCCCGACCGCACGACAGGCATCCTGAATGTCAGCACTTCGGACGGTTTTGCCGGCCGCTGGCTGGTGCAGAGGCTGCATCGTTTCCACCGCGCCAACGCCGATATCGACGTGCGGCTGTCGACCTCCGGCGTGCTTTCCGATTTCGTCAGCGACGGCATCGACATCGCCATCCGCTACGGCAAGGGCGGCTATGCCGGAGTGACAGCGGAATTTCTCGCCGATGAAGAGGTCTTCCCCGTTTGCAGCCCGGAACTGCTGCAAGGCGAACATCCGCTGCGCTTGCCGGCGGATCTCAGGCATCACAAATTGATCCATGATGCCTTTCGCATCGATTGGGCGACATGGCTGCAACATGCCGGCGTGGCAGATGTCGATCCGAAGCGCGGCGTGCGCTTCGATTCCGCCACCTTCGCCGTCGAGGCCGCGGTGCATGGCGAAGGCGTGCTGCTCGGCCGAAGCGCGCTGGTCTCGGCCGACCTTGCGGCGGGGCGGCTGGTTCGTCCCTTCGATCTCGCGTTGAAATCCGCCTCGCGCTACTATGTCGTCTACCGCGACGGCGCGCTGCGCCAGAAAAAGATCAGGGCGTTCCGCGACTGGCTGTTTGCCGAAGTGGCGGCCGACTGGATTGGCGCGACGAAGGGCGATTGAAGCAGAGGTCTACGCTTGCAAACCCAAGCGCTGCAGCGCCGCGCAGACCCCCACCCCGCTGCTTCGCATCGACCCTCCCCACAAGGGGGAGGGTGAGGAAGGCGCCCTGCCCGCCTGCCGAACAGCGCCTTTTTTGGAAATGCGGAAAAGCTGGGCTCCCTACCTCCCCCTTGTGGGGAGGTCGGACCGGAGGTCCGGGTGGGGGTTCTGGCGCAAACTTTACTAGACTGGAGTTCCTCGCCTCACGAAGTCGGGAGAGGAGGTCGGCCCGGCACTACTCCTTTGCGCGAAAAACTTCCGGCACGACGAACACTTCGCCGGCCCGGCCATAGCCGCCGTCGGCGACCTCCTCCACCAGCACCATCGTGAAGGGGCGCGCACCCTCGCCGAAAAAGTCGACGAACATGGCTGTCGTTCGATGGATGAGGTCTTCCTTCTGCGCCCTGGAGAGCGCTGCTTGCGGTAACTTGATGTTGGCGAATGGCATGATCTTTTCCTTTCTGTGGAGTTTCAGGTTCGGGGTGGAGCGGTCGGCGACGCCTCAGACGACGCCGCCATTGGCGCGGATGATTTGTCCGTTGACCCAGAAGCTGTCCGGTCCGGCGAGGAACGAGACCAGCCCGGCAATGTCGTCGGGCTGGCCAAGCCGGCCGAGCGGGATCATCTTGCCGATGGCCTCGATCTGCGCCTCGCTCTTGCCGTCCGTGAACAGGGCGGTCTCGATCGGCCCGGGCGCCACCGCGTTGACGGTGACACGGCGCGCGCCAAGCTCCTTGGCCAGGATGTGGGTCATCGCCTCGACGCCGGCCTTGGTGGCGGCATAGACGCCATAGCCCGGCTGGTAGAGGCCAACGACGCTGCTGGAGAAGTTGACGATGCGGCCGCCGTCGCGAAGCCGGCGCGCGCCTTCCCGCATGCCGCGGAACACGCCGCCGAGATTGATCGCGATCTGCGTGTCGAACGAAGCATCGTCGGTCTGCGCCATCGGCGACGTCTTCATGACGCCGGCATTGTTGACGAGGATGTCGATGCCGCCGAACGCCTTCTCGCCGGCGTCGAACAGCGCCGGGATCCCATTCGGATCGGCGATATCGGCCTGAACGGCGATCGCCTTGCCGCCGCCGGCTTCGATGCTGCGCACAAGCTCTTCGGCCTCGGCGCGGCCCCGTGCATAGTTGACGACGACGGCGACGCCGTCGCGGGCGAGCCGCTGTGCGATGGCGGCGCCGATGCCTTTGGAGGCGCCGGTCACGATCGCGGTTCTGGTTTGGCCACCCGTATCTGTTTGATTGGATGTCATGGAAGTCTCTCCGTGTTGGTGACACGGATATAGGCCGGCCCGCTTTCCGGATAATCAGCCACCTATTGACATCACTATTCGGAAACTGCGAACAAAGGCCATGGATCGACTGGACACGATGCGGCTCTTCGTTCGCGTTCTGGAGCGGCGCAGCTTCACCGCTGCCGCAGCCGATCTCGGCCTGCCGCGTTCAACGGCGACGGAAGCCATCCGGCGACTGGAAGAGCATCTCGGCGCGCGGCTTCTGGAACGAACGACGCGGCAGGTGAACGCCACCCAGGACGGCGAAGCCTACTATCGGCGCTGCCTGTCGATCCTGGCCGAAATCGAGGATGCCGAAGCCGCCTTCCGCAATGCGGAGCCCTTCGGGCTGCTGCGCATCGACGCCAGCACGCTGCTCACCCGCACATTCCTGTTGCCGCGCCTGCCGGAGTTCCTCGACCGCTATGCCAGAATCGACCTGCAGATCGGCCAAAGCGACCGGCTGGTCGATCTCGTGCGTGAAGGCGTCGACTGTGTCATCCGCGTCGGCGAGCTACCCGACAGCGGCATGATCATGCGGCGGCTGGCTGTCATCCGCGAGATCACCTGCGCCAGCCCTGGCTATCTCGAACGCCACGGCACGCCCGCCTCCCCCGATGCGCTCGACGGTCACCAGGCGGTGGGCTTTGTTTCGTCGCGCACTGGCGAGACCCTTCCGTTCGAATTCACCGTCGCCGGCAATATCCGTGAGGTGCGGCTGCCAGGCCGCGTCGCCGCCAACAATTCCGACACCGCCGCCGATCTGGCGCGGCTTGGCCTCGGCCTCATCCAGGCGCCGCGCTATCGCTTCGAAAAGGATCTGGCGGATGGGACGCTCGTCGAGGTGCTGGTCGACTATCCGCCATCGCCAACGCCGCTGTCGGCGCTCTACCCGCAGAACCGTCAGCTCTCGCCACGCCTGCGCGTCTTCCTCGACTGGGCCTCGCGCATCTTCGCCGAGGCCGATCTCTAGGGCGCAAAAACGCCCGCTCCCGGTCAATTCGGTTTTGCAAACCCGGCCAGGGACGCATAGCCGCGTACCACGCTCTTGCGTTCTTCGCGCGAAGCGACGGCGTCGATGTCATCAAAGCCATGCGGCGCCCGGGCCTCGACCAAGTCTATGACCGCTTCCGGCCCGCCTTGCCGATTGGCCAGCACGATGGCCGATGTGGCCGGCCGCCGCTCCCCATCATATCGCGCGAGCGCGGCTTCGACGGTTGGTCCCGCGGCCAGATGCATCGCGAGGCAACCGGCGTCGAGTATTGCCTGGCTGGCTCCGTTCGACCCGACCGGATACATGGGATGCGCCGCATCGCCGAGCAGCGTCACCCGCCCGAACGACCATCGCGGCAGCGGGTCGCGGTCGCAGTTCGGATATTCGTAGAAGCCATCCGTTGCCTGGATGATCGAGGCAGGGTCGACAAAATCAAGCTGAAACCGGTCGCGCACGAAGGGCAGCACATCGTCGATCACGCCCGGGCGGCTCCAGTCGCCGGGACGTAGCGGTGATGTGCCGCTATCACCGGTATTGGCCATCACCGCCCAGTTTGTCAGCCTGGTCTCCGGCTCTTCGCGATCCGGTTCGATCGGATAATACACGAACTTGGCGAAATTGCCGCCGGCAACCGCCATGGTGCGCCCGTCGCGCCAGACCGGCCATGGCGTGGCGCCGCGCCACAGCATCGTGCCGTTCCAGATCGGCGGCCCTTCTTCGGGATAGAGCACGGCCCGGACGGCGGAATGGATCCCGTCAGCGCCTATGAGCAGGTCGCCATGCGCCTCGCCTCGCGAGCCGTCATGCCGGCGGAAATGCGCCACGACCCCGCCTTCGCTCTGCTCGAAGGCATCGACAAGGCTTGCCGTATTGATGATGTCGCCGCCAAGCCTGTTCACCACGGCCCTGTGGATCAGCCCCAGCAGTCTGCCGCGATGAATGCTGATTTGCGGAACCTCATAGCCGGCATCGATGCCGCGCAATTCCTGCCATACGATCTGGCCGAAGCGGTTGGTGTAGACAAGCTCGCGTGTCCTCACCCCCTCCGCGTCGAGCGCCGGCATCAGCCCAAGCCCGGCCAACTCCTTGACAGCGTGCGGGAGCATGTTGATGCCGACGCCAAGTTCGCGGATGTCGTCGGCCCGCTCGAACAGTTCGACCTCGATGCCTGCCTCATGCAGGAACAGAGCAGTGGTGAGGCCGCCGATGCCGGCCCCGGCGATCAATGCTTTCATCAGTCACTCCCTTGCTGTGAAAAATCGGTGCTCGGAAGACGGCCACACACCCGCCGTCGCTTCAGCACGGCATCGTCACCGCGATGCGCCCGACCCGGGATATTCGAGTTGCATGGCGACGAAGTCGGCCGTGCGGGCACCGTGGCTGGCGCTAGCAAGCGCCCTGTGGGCCAGTTGGCGTAGCAATCCGTGCTCCGCCACGACAAGGCCGGCGGCACCGGCACTGCTCCACAACGCAAGTCGCCAACTCATGGGGTCCGATCTCCAGATGGCTTGACGACGAGGGTATCGGCGTTACGTTTCGTCCGAAATGACATAAATCGGGCGAATACTGCCATGCGCAGGCAAGTTGCCGTCGTCGTTCACCCCGGTTTCCAGCTTCTGGATGCGGCCGGGCCGACTACAGTCTTCGAGATTGCGGAGCGCTGCCGCCCGGACAACTATGAACTGGTTTTGCTGGCGCCCGGCGGCGGCGACGTTGAAAGCTCTTCGGGTCTGAAGCTCCTCACCAGGCCTCTGCGCGACGGCCCTTTCGACACCGTTATCGTATCGGGCGGCGAAATCATCCGCTCCATGGAGGCGATGGACGAGATCGTCGCCTGGTTGAGGCGCGCCTCGGCGCGGCGCATCAGCAGCGTCTGCACGGGCGCGTACCTGCTGGCAAAGGCGGGATTGCTCGACGGCCGCCGCGCGACCACGCACTGGGCCAGCAGCGACGACTTCCACCGCCGCTACCCGAAGGTCAGGCTGGATGCCGAGCGTATTTTCATCAGGGATGGCGACATCTGGACGTCGGCCGGCATCTCGGCCGGAATAGACCTGGCGCTCGCCCTCGTCGAAGATGACCTTGGCGCTGAGGTGGCGCGCCGCACCGCGCAGCAGATCGTCGTGCACCAGCGCCGGCCGGGCGGCCAGTCGCAATTCTCGGCCTTCGTCGAGCTGGGCGGGCGAACCGGGCGCTTTGCCGCGCTGATCGAATGGGTGCGGGCAAACCTGGCCGAACCGCTGACCGTCGAATGCCTGGCCGATCACGCGGCCATGAGTCCCCGCAACTTCGCCCGCGCCTTCACCGCCGAGACCGGCGTCACGCCGGCAAAAGCCGTAGAGCGCATGCGCCTTGAGACGGCCCGCACGGCGATCGAGACCAGCCATCTCCCGCTTGAGCGGATCGCCGAAACCGCCGGTTTTGGCGATCCCGGACGCATGCGGCGCGCCTTCCTGCGTACCCTTGGCCAGCCGCCGCAGGCGTTTCGGGCGGCTGCCGAACACAGGGGCTTCAGCCGGGGCGGCCAGGCAGCGGCTCTGCCCGGCCTAAAGGCCGTTCCGGTCCAATGGCGGACAAAAGCGAATGAGCGCACTTGATCCACAACCGAAGTTTCACGAAACTCGTCTCAAAGCCGGTTGCTGCCATTCAGCGCGCCACCTTCCGTCTGTTGGACTGGATATTGCGGCGCCTGGCCTAATCGCCGCAGATGAGGAACCGGATGGCCATTATGAGGAGACTGTTTATAACGGTCGCTGAAATCGCGATGACCAAGGGGAGACGATGCGCTACATACGTCCGCTTTCAATAGAAGATGCCGTTGGCCAGTTGGCCGGGTCGGCTGGTACGGCCGCCATCCTCGCGGGAGGCAGCGACCTCCTGGTCAGGATGAAGGGCGGCTTTGCCGAACCAGAGCTGATCGTCGACATCAAGGCGATCGATGGCTTGAGCGAGATCCGGGAAACGGCTGAAGGCTTCAGCATCGGCGCCGCGGTTCCCTGCGCCGTCCTGGGAGAGAACACCGCCCTCAAGAAGGCATGGCCTGGCGTCGTCGAGGCGGCCAAGCTGATCGGCTCGAAGCAGGTGCAGGGACGCTGCACCATCGTGGGCAATCTCTGCAACGCATCGCCGGCCGCCGACAGCGTGCCGGCGCTGGTTGCCGCCGGCGCCAAGGCAGTGGTCGTCGGGCCGGCGGGCCGGCGCACGATCCCCGTGCAGAGCGTGCCGACCGCGCCGGGCAAGACGTCACTCGCCAAAGGCGAGATCATCGAGGCGATCCTGCTCGACAGCCAAGCGCCGCGCTCGGGCGATGCCTATCTGCGTTTCATTCCACGCACCGAAATGGACATCGCGGTGGTCAGCGCCGGCGTGAACCTGACGCTCGATGAGCACGGTGTGGTCAAATCGGCCCGCGTGGCGCTGGGCGCCGTGGCGGCGACGGTGCTTCTGGTCGAAGAGGCGGCGGAGGTGCTCATCGGCTCCAAGCTGGACGAGGCGACGCTGGAGCGGCTCGCCAAGGTCTGCGCGGGGGCCTGTCGGCCCATCGACGACAAGCGCGGCACTATCGAATTCAGAAGAAAAGTTGCGGGCGTGCTGGCCAAGCGGGCCGCCACGACCGCCTATGCACGTGCAGGAGGCAAATGATGGCTGGAATTGCGGTTTCAACGACAATCAACGGCGACAACGTCGAGTTCCTGTGCCAGCCGGACGAGACGCTGCTGGACGTCCTGCGCGATCGGCTGGGGCTGACGGGCGCCAAGGAAGGCTGCGGCACCGGCGATTGCGGCGCCTGCAGCATCATCCTCGACGACCGGCTGGTGTGCTCATGTCTGGTGCTCGGCGCCGAGGCTGAAGGCCGGCGCGTCGAGACCATCGAGGGCATGGCCCATGGCGATACCCTGCACCCGCTGCAGCAGAAGTTCCTCGAGCATGCGGCGCTGCAATGCGGCATCTGCACGCCGGGTTTCCTGATCGCGGCCAAGGACCTCCTGGCCAAGAACCCCGACCCGACCGAGGAAGAAATCCGCTTCGGCCTCGCCGGGAACCTCTGCCGCTGCACCGGCTACGACAAGATCGTGCGCGCCGTCCAGGACGCGGCCATCGTGATGAAGGGAGCCTGAGATGAATTTCGATCCACGTTTTTCCGGACGTAAATTCACCTCCGTCGGCACGCGTCCGATCCGTCCCGACGGCGTGGACAAGGTGACGGGCCGCGCGCGCTATGGCGCCGACTTCAACATGGCCGGCCAGCTGGTCGGGCGCGTTCTGAGAAGCCCGCACGCCCACGCCAGGATCGTGAAGATCGACATTTCGAAGGCCGAGAAGCTCGCCGGCGTGAAGGCGGTGATCACCGCGGCCGACCTGCCGGACCTCACCGATGGCGATGCCGCCATGTACGACGTTCTCGACAATTGCATGGCGCGCACGAAAGTGCTCTATGACGGCCATGCGGTGGCCGCGGTCGCCGCGATCGACGCCCGCACCGCCAGGCAGGCGCTGAAGCTCATCGAGGTCGAGTACGAGCTGCTGCCGCACGTCACCGATGTCGACGAGGCGGCGAAGCACACGGCGCCCTTGATCAATGATGCCATCTTCACCGAGGGTCTCGAGGAGAAGCCGGTAAAACCCTCCAACGTCACCAAGCGCAGCCAGTTTGGCCATGGCGACGTCCATCAGGGTTTCGGCCACGCCGACTTCATCGTCGAGCGCTCCTTCAAGACCGAGCAGACGCACCAGGGCTATATCGAGCCGCATGCCTGCGTGGCGAATTTCAGCTCCGACGGCACCGCCGACCTCTGGGTCTGCACGCAGGGCCATTTCGTCTACCGCCAGCACTGCGCCCAGCTGCTTGGCATGGAAGCCTCGAAACTGCGCGTCACCTCCTCGGAGATCGGCGGCGGTTTTGGCGGCAAGACCCATGTCTGGGCCGAGCCGGTGGCGCTGGCGCTGTCGCGCAAGGCCGGCCGGCCGGTCAAGCTGGTGATGACCCGCGACGAGGTGTTCCGCGCCTCGGGCCCGACCAGTGCCACCTCGATCGACGTGAAGATCGGCGCCCGCAAGGACGGCACGATCACCGCCGCCGAAGCGACGCTGCGCTACAGCTGCGGCCCGTATGCCGGCTCCTGGGCCGAGATCGGCGCGATGACGGCCTTCGCCTGCTACAAGCTCGATAACGTCAAGACGGTGGGCTACGAAGTGCTGGTCAACCGGCCCAAGACCGCGGCCTACCGCGCGCCCTCCGCGCCCATGGCGGCGTTCGCGGTGGAAAGCGCTGTTGACGAGCTGGCCAAGAAGATCGGCATGGATCCGGTCGACTTCCGGATCAAAAACGCCGCGCAGGAAGGCACAAGATCCTCCTACGGTCCGGTCTACGGCCCGATCGGCATCGGCCCGACGCTCGAGGCGGTGAAGAGCCATCCGCACATGAAGGCGCCGCTGGGCCCGAACCAGGGCCGCGGCATGGCTTGCGGTTTCTGGTTCAACTTCGGCGGCCAGACCTGCACCGACCTCAACATCGGCATGGACGGCTCGGTCTCGCTTGCCGTCGGCACGGTCGATGTCGGTGGTTCGCGCGCGTCGCTGTCGCTGGTGGCGGCGGAGGAACTCGGCATCGACTATAGCCAGGTCAAGGCGATCGTCGCCGACACCTCCAGCCTCGGCTACAACGACATGACGGACGGCAGCCGCGGCACCTTCTCGTCTTCCATGGCGACGATCTCGGCCGCCCGCAATGCGATTCTGATCCTGCGCGAGCGCGCCGCGCAGATGTGGGACATTGCCGTCGACGACGTGGTCTGGGAAAAGGGCCACGCGATCGCCAAGGGCGAGAAGCACGGCAATCTCGGCAAGTTGTCGCTGAAGGAGATCGCGGTCGAGTCGGGCAAGACGGGCGGACCGATCGCCGGCCACAGCGAGCTCGTCGCCGATGGCGCCGGCGTCTCCTTCGCCACCCATATCTGCGATATCGAGGTCGATCCCGATACCGGCGCCACCAGGGTCATTCGCTACACGGTCGTGCAGGATGCCGGCAAGGCGGTGCACCCGACCTATGTCGAGGGACAGTACCAGGGCGGTGCCGCGCAAGGCATCGGCTGGGCGCTCAACGAGGAGTATATCTACGGCAAGGACGGGCGGCTGCAGAACGCCGGCTTCCTCGACTACCGCATCCCGGTCTGCTCGGACCTGCCGATGATCGACACGCAGATCCTCGAAATCCCCAACCCCAACCATCCCTACGGCGTGCGCGGTGTCGGCGAGACGTCGATCGTGCCGCCGCTGGCGGCGATCGCCAATGCGGTGTCGAACGCCGCGGGCGTGCGCATGACGCATATCCCGATGTCGCCGCCGCGCATCCTGGCGGCGATCGAGGCGGCTAGAGCATGATGCCGAAAAGTGCGAAGCGGTTTTCGGATAACATCATGCTCCATCCCGAATAGGGGTCTCGCGAATGGTCGAAGTAACGCTCTGGGGCTCGCTCGCCGCGACCGCCGGAGGCAACAGCAAGGTCGAGATCGAGGCCAAGGATATAAGGGAGCTGTTCAGGAAGCTGGCTGAACAGTATCCCGGCCTCGAGCCCTTGATCGACAAAGGCATCGCGGTGGCGATCGACGGCACGATCTATAGGGATACGTGGTCGAAGAAGCTGCCGGAGGGGGCGGAGATTTTTTTGCTGCCGAGACTGGCGGGGGGATAGGCGAACACCTGGCAGGGTAAAAAGTGCACTGTCACCGTAACTCGACACCGTAACTCGTAATCACGTAATTCAGCGGACGCTCATCAGCGGGCGGCGCGATCTCCGCGGACACCTTTACAATCAGCGCGTCGGCCCGTGCCGGCGCGGATAATCCAACGCCTACTCAGCAAGCCAATCGTTTAGCACCTCGACATGAATAGCAAAGTCTCGTCCTTCGCCGGGTCCACCTTTGTGGACGACACCGGCGACCGCGTCGTTGCTGTCGAGAATGGGACCACCAGACATGCCCTGTGAAAGCTTTTGCGTCACTTCGATCAACTTAACACCGTGCTTGACAGGAAGTGAGCTCACCTTCCCATCTCGTACATTGAGCCTGTCGCCAGGACCAAAGCTTGGATAGCCGACTGCGATCAACTCTTGACCGACAGCAACGGCGTGAGTTGATCGCTCGAAGTCGAAATACTCGGTAGTTGGGATAGCGTGACCAAGAATCGCAAGATCACGATGCTTGTCTCGCTTGAGCACGGTCGCCGTGAATCTGTTAGCAAACTTACTCGGGTGATAGACCTCAATTTCGTCCACTCCCTCTACGCAATGCGCGGCGGTGACAAGGCCGACATCCTTGAGGAAGAATGCACTGCCCTGCAACAACTTGAGCTTCTCGCCCTCACCCTCACAATACTCGATAACCCACACAGCCCGGTCCCGGATCTCGTCCGCAGTCGGCGTCACCTCGATCTTTCGGTCCGGGAAGCTAGCGTTGAAACGGATAGCAATAGCCCGAAATACAGGGTCAGATTGGCCTCGGATGTACTTAAGCCAGGTGATCTTGCCTCCGAGATGCTTGCCAAGGTCGGACGAGCCACCATGGTCTCTCTTGAATTTCGCCTGCGCGGCCGTTCTGCCCAGTGTCTCCACCGAATAGAGCGCTGCCCGAATATTTCGGACATAGCGACGGTCTACATTGATTAGCTCGTTGATCTTGAGCCCGGTAACCATCCGGCGCGAATTTCGGTCGGCGTAGTGTGCCTTTTCGGGGTTTATCGCGAATCCGTTACTGACGACGATGTTGCGCAGGGCCGAAACGAGGAGATCGGGTGCGAAATGGCCCAAGGGCTGAGCCGGTCCCTCGAACAGCGCCGCCATGGGTTGATGGCTCGAAAGCGTGATGTCATCTGCATAGCGTGTGTAGATGCAGCGTACGCCCTTCGCGAAGGCAAGCAGTTCCTTATCCAAGCGAAAACAGATCATGTTGGAGAGGACAGGACTGGTTGGCGCGCCCTGAGGCAGATGAGAGTTGGAGCAGCAGAGACGGGTAATGATGCTTGCTACGCGACTGTCGATGCCGAGAGCTTCAAGGACGCCAGTGACTCGGCTTTCGGTGATCGATGGAAAGAAATCCTTCAGATCGATGTTAAGCACGTAGCGCTTACGCAGGTGCGCCAACGCGTTGGTCTTTACCGATTTTCCAGAGACAAAACCATGGACTGGATTTCGAACGCGATAGAGCCGGTCAAGTAGCGGAGCGATCTGCCTCTGAAGATATTTGAGGCGCTCGTTCGGCGCGCTGATAATCCTGGTCTTGTCCTTCCCCTTGGCGATCTCGAACTGGTGGTACATGCGTCCGCGAAACCACCAGATCTTTTTCAACTCCTTGGCTGACATGCCCAAATAGGTGAGAAGCGAAGCTTCATTGGCCAACTCAGGAGGTATTGTGGCGCGGACAACAGGGATACCAAAATAGGACGTCGGCACGAGGTCTCCCTTCCAATCACGCCATGTGACGCGTTTATTGATGGCGCGCACGATATGTGCAGACATTAGCTCTTACGCCGCAGTTACTACAGCGCGTATGCGAGGGGAGACCTCGTGTGACGAGGCCTATCAGTTCTTTGGTGAGTCTTCAAACCTGCTCGTAGATATTTTGCGGATCATCCGAGTTGCATTCGGCATTACGAATGAACGGCCACTTTTGGCGCAGCTCTCCCGCGTGAATGACAGAGAAGGCGCAGTGCTGTCTTTCAGAGTTTCGCCTGCCATAGTCGCCTCGAGCCAAAAGCAGCCGCCTCTCCCCTACCTTTCCTCCACAATCCGCAAATACGCTGCCGTCACGAACAGCACGATCAGCCCGAACAAGATCCGCCTTGCGCCTTCGGGCATCTGCAGGATGGTCAGCAGGGTCGTCAGCACGGTGAGGATCAGGGCGCCGATGATGGTGCCGGTGTAGCCGCCGCGGCCGCCGAAGATGGAGGTGCCGCCGATGACGGCGGCGGCCACCGAGGGCAGCACCAGCGGTTCGGCGAGCGAGAGGGAAGGGGTCTTGATCAGGCCGATATAGAGCAAGCCGGTGATGCCGGCGAGCACGCTTGAGGTGATGAAGAGCGCGGCTACTACTTGGCAGTAGTGGGCGTGTGATGGCAACGCTTCGCTTCTTGGTGTCGCAAAAATTTGCGCCGTCACCAAGAAGCAGAGCTCTCTCACTGCAAGATGTCCTTCGCCGGCGAAGCGGCCGCAGGCAACACGCCAATTCCACTGATGATGTAGCCCGGATCATCAGAGTACGAGAAGACTTTTGTAATGACACCTGATTTCAGGGCTTCAGCGCTTTGGAGGTTGTAGAGACCGTAAGGTGTCGCAAGTCCCATCATGGCGAACACGTCGTGGCTGCTGACGCCCATTTCGTCGAGGTAGGTGGAAAGCATTTGCTTCAACGTGGGGTCGGACCGCGTCGAAATTGCATCGAGGTCTCTTCTCCCGGTCTGTTCGGATCCTTTGTAGCCATTGACCGTTATTTGATGGAGGCCGATGCGGGCATTAGCAGCTGCAGCGCGAACCTGGCCGCCCATAAATGCAAGTGGGCAAGCCGAGAAGCAATAGGCGCCTCCTGAGTGGACTTCACCTTGCGACCAGCCGTTCTGGACGATTTTTTCTGGACAGCGCGGTACAAGCATTGGGCAGCCGTTTAGCAGCGTTCTGCCCACTGCGGTTTCCAGGCCGGCGGCGCGGATCATGCGCCCAACCGAAAGCGCGGCAGCCACGTCCCCGCCGGGAGACTGAAACACGACAGGAAGTTTCTTGCCCTTCAGCCGTTTCAGAAACTTCTTGAACCGTCTGCCGGTGTCACCTGTTATGGCGCCTTCGGCCGATATCCATTGGATGCAGGTTTGCGTGCAGTCGCCGTTGCGCACCAGAGCAAAATTCATTGGCCACTCGTCGGGCACTTGCTTTGTTTCTGCGGCCGATGCTGCCGCAATCAAGCAAAAAAGAGATGCGGCGATGATGAGGTAAACGGTCGGCAGTAAAGCAACGCGCATTGCCATGATGATAGCTCAATCAACCTTCATAGTCATGGTCACTGTCGACTTGCCGTGGTTGACTTGGCTTTTTCCAGCGGCGACGAAAACAAAGGTGTCAGTGCCCTTGTAGTCACTTTGGGCCTGATAGGTGAGGACCGAGCGGCTGAGGGCCGTGACGACGCCATGCTGAGGGCGGGAAATGATTTTCAGAGTTGTGAGGGTACCGCTGGCTCGGATAGGAAATACACACTTTTGGCCACTATGGACCATGGCGCTGCCAGTCGCGTCCACGCCGAGCCAGAAACGCAATCGCCACGGACATTCGTCCGCCTGCGCTGATGTTGCAAGGCTCATGCCGAGAAAGCCGGCGAGAGCAAGGGCTGAAAGTCTGGTGGAGATCATGGAATAGCACTTTCTTGCCAGATGAGATTTAAATAAAGCATCGGATTGTCGCGTGTCGATCCATGCCCGAAGCCGATCAATCTTTCGGACTCGGTGGAATCAACAACTCTTCGAAATTGCAAGTCAAATATATTGGCAGAATCCGACCAATGCCCTTGGTCTGCAGAATTATCTGAGCCCATTAAAAAATAGCGTCAGCTTTTCCTTGGATTTCTCCACATCCGCGATCCCCCCCGCCTACAGGCAGGGATTTCTGCATATTGGTGGTATGTCATGCAATGGATTTTATTTTCTATTTGAAATTGGCGTCATGAATTGGCCGAGCTTCAGGCTGTCTTGATCGCCTTGTTTGTGATCTGATCCGCCGCCATCGTTGGCTCTTCTGGTTTTACCTCTCCTCGACAATCCTCAGATAAGCCGCGGTGACGAACAGCACGATCAGCCCGAACAAGATCCGCCTCGCCCCCTCCGGCATCTGCAAAATCGTCAGCAGCGTCGTCAGCACGGTCAGGATCAGGGCGCCGATGATGGTGCCGGTGTAGCCGCCGCGGCCGCCGAAGATGGAGGTGCCGCCGGTGACGGCGGCGGCCACCGAGGGCAGCACCAGCGGTTCGGCGAGCGACAGCGAGGGGGCCTTGATCAGGCCGATATAGAGCAGGCCGGTGGTGCCGGCGAGCATGCTGGAGGTCACATAAGGCCAACGGCGGCTCTCCATCGCCGCTTCGCAGCCCGGCGCCTTTGCCCGGGAAGGCGCGGCAGGGCTATGGATACTTCGTCGGCGGCACGCCAGGGTTCAAATCGCCCTGCAGTTCCTTCGGCAGCGGCAAGCTCGAGCATTGCAGGTGCACCTCGCGGGCGAACAGTTTTCGTTGCTTCTGCTCATGCTCCTTGATGGCTGCGACGAGCCCCATCGAGTATGGACCAAGCAAGACGCCGAAACCCCACCCCGGATGCTCTTTCTCGCGAGCCTCGTAATTCGAAGCCGCCCTGCGGGCCTGCTGGCATGCCGGCGAAGCCCATTTCTGGTCCTGCTGCGAAAGCGACGCCTCATAGTCGACCGGGGAGGTCGCGCATCCGGCCACTGCCGCGGTCAATGCGAGGCAGATTGCGATTCTCATCCGAAGCCTCTCCTGAGCCTTGTAAAGGGCCTGCATAGACCTCTTCATCCCACAAGGCGATAGCTGCGGTCAGGCGCCTTCCCCACCCTCCGCAATCCGCCGCCCTCTCCCGGCCTTCCAGCCGCCGGATTCGAACCCATGCCTGGAACCAAATCATGGGGCCTGGAACCAAATCACGGGCGAGACTGTTCAGTTGTAACTTTGATCCCACGCTGCGGCCGGCAAAGCGGCGACATTGAGGAGTTCTCACCATGAAGATTTCATCCGGATTTCGTTCCATCGCGGTGGCCGCCATCGCCACCGCGAGCATCGGCTTTGCCAGCGCCGCGCATGCCGACAGCGGCACGATCCGCTTCGCCGTCTACAAGGCTGCCTTCTTCGTCGGTGGCTCCGGAGGCGAAGGAACGCTGACCTTCCATGGCCGCCGCTATCCCATCTCGGTCGGCGGCGTCTCGGGCGGTCTCGCCTTCGGCGTCTCCAAGACCTATTTTCAAGGTACCGTGCGCCACATCAAACGTGCACGGGATGTGACCGGGGTCTATGGTGCGGCAGGCGGTGGCGGCGCGCTTGGCAAAGGGGCTCAGGTGATCGTCATGAGCAATGACAAGGGCGCCCGGCTCGAATTGACGGGCAGGCAGGTCGGCCTGCAAGTCAACGCCGACCTTAGTGGTATGAGCATCTCGCTGCGGTAGGGCTAGCTCCTCAACCCCGGCGCTTCCTGCCCCGTCCGCTCGACATATTCCGTATAGCCGCCGCCATAGGTGTGGATGCCTTCGGGCGTCAGTTCCAGCACGCGATTGGACAGCGCGGCGAGAAAATGCCGGTCGTGCGAGACGAAAAGCATGGTGCCCTCGTACTGCGACAATGCCGTGATCAGCATCTCCTTGGTGGCGATGTCGAGATGGTTGGTCGGCTCGTCCAGCACCAGAAGGTTGGGCGGATCGAACAGCATCAGCGCCATCACCAGCCGCGCCTTCTCGCCGCCTGACAGCACGCGGCATTTCTTCTCGATCTCGTCGCCGGAAAAACCGAAGCAGCCGGCAAGTGCCCTGAGCGGCGCTTGGCCGGCCTGCGGAAACGCGTCCTCCAGTGTCTGAAACACGGTGCGCTCGCCTTCCAGCACCTCCATCGCGTGCTGGGCGAAATAACCCATTTTCACACTCGGCCCGCGCGCGACCGTGCCGGTGTCGGGCTCGGAAGCGCCGGCGACCAGCTTCAAGAGCGTCGACTTGCCGGCGCCATTGACGCCCATGATGCACCAGCGCTCGCGGCGGCGGACCTGGAAGTCGAGCCCTTCATAGATGGTGCGGCTGCCATAGCCCTTGTGGACGTTCTTCAGCGTCACGACATCCTCGCCGCAGCGCGGCGCCGGCAGGAAATCGAAGGACACGGTCTGGCGGCGCTTCGGCGGCTCGACGCGGTCGATCTTGTCCAGCTTCTTCACCCGGCTCTGTACCTGTGCGGCATGCGAGGCGCGCGCCTTGAAGCGCTCGATGAAGGCGATCTCCTTGGCCAGCATCGCCTGCTGGCGCTCGAACTGTGCTTGCTGCTGCTTGTCGGCGATCGCCCGCTGCTGCTGGTAGAATTCGTAGTCTCCGGAATAAGCGGTCAGCGAACCGGCGTCGATCTCGACCACCTTGTTGACGATGCGGTTCATGAACTCGCGGTCGTGCGAGGTCATCAGCAGCGCGCCGTCATAGTTTTTCAGGAAGGACTCCAGCCAGATCAGGCTTTCCAGGTCGAGATGGTTGCTTGGCTCATCGAGCAACATGGCGTCGGGCCGCATCAACAGGATGCGGGCCAGCGCCACGCGCATCTTCCAGCCGCCGGACAGCTTTCCGACATCGCCGTCCATCATCTCCTGCGAAAAGCCGAGACCGTCGAGCACTTCGCGGGCGCGGCCATCCAGCGCATAACCGTCGAGTTCCTCGAAGCGGTGCTGCGCCTCGCCATATTTTTCGATGATCTCGTCCATCCGGTCGGCCTGCTCGGGATCGGCCATGGCCGCCTCGAGCGCTGCCATCTCGGCCGCGACTTCGGACACCGGCCCGGCGCCGTTCATCACTTCGGCCACGGCGCTGTGGCCTTCCATGTCGCCGACATCCTGGCTGAAATAGCCGATGGTGACGCCGCGATCGACCTGCACCTGGCCTTCGTCGGGCTGCTCCTGGCCGGTGATCATGCGAAACAGCGTCGTCTTGCCGGCGCCGTTCGGCCCAACGAGGCCGACCTTCTCGCCCTTCTGCAGGGACGCCGACGCTTCGATGAAGACAAGCTGACGGCCGTTCTGCTTGCTGATGCTTTCAAGTCTGATCATACGGTTTCCGGGGCTGAGCCTGCGATGAAAGGATTTGCCCGGCGCCTTACGCGAAGGATGGCCGCAAAGAAAGAGGCGCAAGCGCCGCATACAGCCGATCTCCCCCCTCGTGGCAGGGCTATCGCATATGGATTCTTGCGAAGAAGAACCCCCACCCTAACCCTCCCCACAAGGGGGAGGGAACGCTGCCGCGTGCCTTTAATTCTTCTTGGCGCCGAAAAGACAGGCGATTCTCCCGGGTCAGTGCCAACGGAAGTCTCCCTCCCCCTTGTGGGGAGGGGTTAGGGGTGGGGGTCCGTGCCGGGCAGACATCTCAGGAATTCCATATGCGATAGCCCTGCCACGAGGGGGGAGATTGGCAGCTTCAACGCCCACCAGACACACCCCAGAAACAAGATTCAACATCCGGGAAAAACTCGCGAAAACATCGCCTGTCATAACCACCCTCGCGGCGGCCAAGCGGCCGCGGCACAACGCGAAGAAATGGTCCCGAAACATGCAACGACGTTCGACCGGATGGATCGGTGCCCTGACAGGCATTTCGCTCGCCATGCTGGCGGTCGCACAATCGGGTGCGGACGCAGCGGTCACCCGGAGCGAATATTGCAGCCAGCTCGGCCTTCAACCCGACGGGGCCATCCAAACGAAAGTCGCCCCAGGCACCAGCGCAAGCCAGATCGCCGAGGCAACCGCGCTCCAGGACAAGGCGAACCGGTTTTGTGCCGAGCGCAAACAGGCCCAAGGCATCAGGACCTACGCCAACGCCCTGAAACTCCTTGGCGTGACACCGGTCGACCTGAACCAGTGACAGCAACCATCAATTCTCGAAGGAAGGGCCGCCTCTCTCGCAGAGCGAGGGCGGTTTTTCCAGCGCATCGCACCGCGGAAGTTCCTGCCGGACTACTTCTCGCCCAGATATTGGAAAACGGCCTGTTTCCACCAATCGCTTTCGATGGTCTGCAGGAGGGCGACATCGAGAGACTTGCGCAACGGGCTGCCGAGCGGCAGCGCAATGGCATATTGCTGCTGGTCGAAGGTCGCATCGAGAACCTGCAGGCTTGTCGCGTAATTCTGCCCGACCAGCCAGCCAAGCAGCGGCTTGTCGTGCACCAGCGCATCGATCTTGCCGGCGCGAAGCGCGTTGAGGCCCTGCTGGATCGAGGCAAAGTCCTGATGACGGATCTGGGTCGAATCCAGATAGGACGCCGTCGACGAACTCTGCACCGCGCCGACCCTGACCGCGGCGAGATCGCTTTCGCCCTGCACCATTCCTTCCATCTGCGTCACCGTCAGCACCGATGTGACGCCCGCGGTGAACACCGCGATGGCAATGATCGATCCCATCATCCAGAGCGCGGCCAGCACGCGCCCCGGCACGGTTCGCGGACCGAAGTCGCCGGTGCTGGCTTGCGTCGCGGCGATGGTCGACCACCACATGCTGGAAAACAGTCCCTTGGCGACGCCGCCGCCGAAATCGTCATTGTGCCGACGTTCGAACATCCAGATCAGGACGCCGACCACCACCGAAATGACGACCAGCGCCAGCACCGCCTGCAGGAAGCCGAACGACGTCAGGGCATGCAGAACCGGCCGCCATGACGGCTGGTTGTTGAGCGGTGTCGCAATGCCGAGCCCAGTCGTGAAGAAGGGCTGCGTGAAGTCGACGGCCTTTTCGCGGTCGGCCGTGACCGTGATCGCGGCCATCGCCGCATCGAACCTGCCGTTGACGACGCCATCGATCTGGTCCTGCACGGCAGGCACTTCGACATAGCGGAAGCGAAGGTTGAGCCGCCCGGCTATTTTCTGCCAGAGGTCGATGCTCAATCCCGACCAGCTGCCGTCCTGCAGCTTGAACGCAAAAGGCGGCGCCTCCTTGATCCCGACCGAGATCTCTTTTGCCGGCGAGGCCGAGGGGGAAGCCAGGTCGGGAGACGTCTGGTCGGGCGAGGTCTGGGCAAGCGTGGCGCCGGCTCCCACACACGCGACGATGACAATGAGACCCAGCGCCATCGTCCACGAAGCAACTCTTCTCAACGGCAACGACTCCCAGCGTCCGCCGCTCGATCGTCGCGGCTTTCGAAGGGTAGCCGCCGTGCCGTCCTTCGTCCACCGGCGATGTCGTTGCTGAAGCAGCCGCGCGACGCGCCGACCATCGAATTGCGCAAAAACAAGCAGTTGGAACAATTTCACGATTCAGATCCTGAAGCGCTTCGCGCAACGCCGGATCCCGTGCGGACAGGCTTGCCGTGCCGAAGACGAACTCGCGCCCAAACCAGCCCACCCCAAACCTTACTTCCTGCCTTGCGGGTAGATCGTCTCGCCGCGCTTCAGCATTGCCACAAACGTCTCGATCTTCTTCTTGCGCCCGGCCTCGGTCTTCATGTTGTGGGTGCGGAAGGCGAGCGCGAAACGGTTCTGGGCACTGAGCTTTGCCAGCATCACCTTCGCAGCGGGTTCGGCGTCTATGGCAGCCTGCAGGTCGTCGGGGATTTTCATCTCCTTGCCGCTGCCATAGGCGCGCGCCCAGCGCCCGTCCGCCTTGGCCGCCTCGACCTGTTTGAGCCCATGCTCGGTCATGCGGCCCTCCTCGACCAGCCGCGCGACATTGTCGATGTTGATCAGGCTCCAGATGCTCTTCCGACCGCGCGGCGTGTAGCGCTGCAGGAAACTCTTGTCGTCCAACCCCTTGCGCACCGCATCGATCCAGCCGAAGCACAGCACCACGTCGATGGCTTGCTTGGGGGTGATCGACTTCAGTCCCGACCCCACCTTGTGAACCTTGATCCACACTTCGGTTTCCGTGGCGTGGTGCTTGCCGAGCCATGCGTAGAAGCTGCCCGGATCCGGGAATTCATGGACCTTGTCGGGATCAACCTTGACCGGCGCCATTAGCCGGCCCGTTTGTTCAGTGCCGCTCGCGCCATCACAGTTCCTGCTCCCACTGTCGTCTTGCCCCCCGCATTGCGCCCATCGTCATTGCCCGGCATGTGGCACAGATCGCTGTCAGTTTTCGTCAGTTGCGTCACCACAAAGCAAAGGAAAGCATCGCCGCGCGACTTCGTCGGGGAGAAGAGAGGGCGCGCGATATTCCACCGCCATGCTATAGGACCGCAAGGTGTCAGTCTGGGGGAATATGCCACCATGAAATCTCTGCTGCTCGCTTTTCTATCTTTGCTGTTGCCGAGCCTCGCCCTTGCGGAGCCGATCGAAACCCGGAAGATCATCACGGCGGTGACTGGCGACTTCAATGGCGATGGCGCCGTCGATCTCGCCATGGTGGTGGAGACCGAGCCCGGCCACCCGATGGATGTCCACTTCTTCCTCAGGGACAAGGAGCACAATTACCTCAAGCCCGTCGAGATCGTGCACGAGCAGATCCACGGGGAATGGAACGGCTACGACCGGCCGGGCTACGAGAACTCCGACACCGAGCCGGAACTGACGATGCTGCCCAACGGCTCGATCAAATTCTACCTGCCGGCGATGCCGGTCGGCAGCGAACGGACCGACATGACGCTGACCATCGCCTGGCGCGACGCTGCCTTCATCGTCGCCGGCTTCGCCTATGACCATGATGACTATTTGAAGGAGAATGCCGAAAGCGCCTGCGAGTACAATGTCCTGACCGGCAAAGGCACCGGCAGCGAAAAGCAGCCGGACGGCAGCACCAAGCACAAGACCGTCTCGGTCGAAGGCCAGACCATCGCCTTCAAGGACTGGAACCCGGGCACCGCCTTCACCGCTTGCGGCAACTGATCGCCCTGCATCATCGGCGCTTCCGATAGCGCTATCGGTTTCTTCCGTTTTCACTTGCCGTACCGAACTGCCAATTCCCTGCCCTTCTCCATCCAAGCAAAGGCAGAGCGAATGAGCATTTCAAATGAGAAAATCCTGATCGTCGGTGGCGGCTCTGGCATGGGTCTGGCGCTGGCCCGGCGCTGCGTCGAGGCCGGCGCCGAGGTGATCATCGCCGGGCGCGGCGAGAACCGGCTGCGGCAGGCGCGCTAGGCGCTTGGCAATCCCGCCGAGGCCCTGGCCGCGATGGCCGAGCGGCTGCCGGGTCGGGCGGATCGGCCAACCCGACGACATCGCCGACGCCATCGACGCGTCTACTGCAGTTGCGGCTTTTTCAGAAAGCTGCCGCGGTCGGCCGATTTGACGCGCAGCCAGGTTTCGCGGCCGTCGCGCAACACCCGCATCGGAATCTCGGCCCCCGCCGAGCCGCTTTCCCACAGCTTGCGGTAGAAATCGGCCAGCCCGTCGACCGCGCCGTCCCGGATGTCGGAGATGATGTCGCCCTGGCGCAGGCCGGCCTTGGCCGCCGGGCCGCCCTCGGTCACGCTCATCACCACCACTCTGCCGTCGCTTTCGGCCGACAGGGCGCCGAGCCACGGGCGCGGCGGCTTGGCCACCTGGCCGCGCGTCAGGAGGTCATCGAGAATGGGCGGCAACAGATCGATCGGCACGATCATGTTTATATCGGCGACCTCGCCGTTGCGGCTCATCTGCAGGCGCAGGGAACCGATGCCGAGCAGCGAGCCGTCAGCGCCGAACAGCCCGGCACCGCCCCAGGACGGGTGCGCGGGCGCAATGAAGATCGCCTCGTCGAGCAGATACTCCCAGTAGCCGGCGAATTCCTGCTTGGTGACGATCCTGGCCTGCACCGACTGGCCGGTGCCGTCGGCCAGCACGACGGCGTCGCCGATCCTGGTCTTGCCGGCATCGCCCAGCGCCACCGCCGGCAGGCCGAGCGGCGCCAGCGCCTGCACCAGCCCAAAACCCGATTCCTGGTCATAGGCCAGCGCATGCGCGGGGATGACGCGGCCGTCATGGCTGGTCAGCCAGACCTCTTCCGCCTCCGTGATGAGATAGCCGATGGTCAGCACCAGCCCATCGTTGCGAATGACGACGCCGCTGCCTTCCCTGAGCGTGCCGAGCGCGCCGGCCGTAAAGGCATCTTCGGGGACAGTGGCCCGCACTGCAACGACCGAGCGCGGATTGGGATTGATGGTCATGCTTTTGTCCTGGATGGGCTTTGGTGACATCTTCTATAGGTATGCCACGCAGGAGAAGGCGCAAGGGTGAGGAAGTGCCCAATTGCCGATCTTGGCTCCGCGGGCATCGATAATAGTTCAACGCAAGTTGAACTTACACATCCGCAGCCCTAGTTTATGGCGACCTGCCATCCTTCCCCGACACGAGGCCACGAAATGACCGACTACACACCGCCGAAAGTATGGACCTGGAACAAGCCGAGCGGCGGAGCCTTTGCCAGCATCAACCGGCCGATCGCCGGGCCGACGCATGACAAGGAACTGCCCGTCGGCAAGCATCCGTTGCAGCTCTATTCGCTGGCGACGCCGAACGGCGTCAAGGTCACGGTCATGCTGGAAGAGCTTCTGGCGCGCGGCCACAAGGGTGCCGAATACGACGCCTGGCTGATCCGGATCAACGATGGCGACCAGTTCGGCAGCGGCTTCGTCGAGGTTAATCCAAACTCCAAGATCCCGGCCCTGATGGACCGCAGCGGCAAGACGCCGGTGCGCATCTTCGAATCCGGTTCGATCCTGGTCTATCTCGCCGAAAAGTTCGGCGAATTCCTGCCTACCGAACAGCCGGCGCGCGCCGAGGTGCTGTCCTGGCTGTTCTGGCAGATGGGCTCGGCGCCGTATCTGGGCGGCGGCTTCGGCCATTTCTACGCCTATGCGCCGGAAAAGTTCGAATATGCCATCGACCGCTTCTCGATGGAGGTGAAACGCCAGATGGATGTGCTCGACCGCCGGCTGGCCGAGACTGAATATCTCGGCGGCAAGGACTATTCCATCGCCGATATGGCCGTGTGGCCCTGGTATGGCGGGCTGGCGCTCGGCCGCATGTACAATGATTCCGCCGAGTTCCTATCCGTGCAGGAATACGCACATGTGCAACGCTGGGCCAAGGCGATCGAGGCCCGACCGGCGGTCAAGCGCGGCCGCATGGTCAACCGCGCTTTCGGCGAGCCTGCCATGCAACTGCATGAGCGCCACGACGCCGGCGATTTCGAGACCAAGACGCAGGATAGACTGGCCGCCGAATAGGCCATCGCGGATCGCGACAAAGGAAACCCGCCACCGACGCGACGTCGGGGCGGGTTTTTCCCAAGGTCCAATGCTGCGGGAACGCCTTAGTGCAGCACTTCAACGATCTGGCGGGTCTCCGGGTCGACGAGGACCGTCTGGTCATTGATCACCGCGACCCGGTATTTGACGTCGGGCACCTCACGCAGTTCGACAGTGTCCGGTACCGACGAGCCGAGCTTGAGTTCGACCCCCAGAAGGTTCACCGAGGCAAGCGGTTCCCTCTTGATGTATTCGCGAACGACCGTCTCCTGCTGCGGCTGGACGACGACGACGCTCTCCGCCAGCGCCGCACCCATGCCACCCGTCAGGACGATGGCAGCCGCCGCGCTTGTAAGATAAAGTTTCATGACCGTCTCCTAGTGACAATTGAATTCCGCCCTCCATAAAAACTCCACCGCTGCCATGTGGTTCCATCCAACTTCAGAATTGAAGATGTTATGTTTGCAGCCCGGATATTAATTTGTTGCTGATCAAGCATGCGGCAGACAGCGCGGAAATGCTTGAAAACTTGCACAAATGTGTACGGACATTAGAAGACGAAAAATCCCTTCTGCAGCCGAATTGGCGAAGCACCTGTTGTCGCCGCGTCAAATCAGCCTCGCGTCCCTCTATCTCGACGATGGGAGCACGAAAAAGACTCGCCCCGCCGGGAGCAGAGCGAGCCATGGCAGTGCCGATAGAGGTGGCAACCTCACCGGTACTGCTAGAGGACGCGAAGCATGATCACTTGTTCCACCTGACGGCCTGAGCCATGCGAAGCCGGTCGCGCATGCATCATGTTCCCACGACGACGCCGAAATGTTCCCACGATACGCTGTGCCGAAACCTCCAGCGGGGCTATGCCCAGACAACGCTGTCTCTCAGTGACCAAACACCGTGATCGCGCTGTGGGCGAGGTTCCCCGAATTTGCCCGGGCGCACACGCGCGAGTGATCCTGGCCAGCCGGTCTCAAAGCTGGACACCGTCGCGATGCAATGGCGGGAAGGCGTCTACCGGATCCTGGCTCGGCACGATATCGTGCGAGCGCCTGAAGATCAGCCTCACGATGAGCACGAAGTAGCCGACCTGCAGGACAAGCAGCGTCGCTATCGTCCAGGCAAATGCCTCCCAGAAAGAGCCGGTGACCATATAGGTCCACACCGCGACAATGAGAGCCGTGGCTGACATTCCTACGAGAAACTGCCCAAAATACATGGTTTCCCCAAACCGCCGAAACCGCGCCGGTTCCAACCAGTCCCTGCTCATCCCATTTCCCGCGAACAACATTTCATTATTTTAGCAACTTCGCAAGTAAGCGGCCGATCGCCACTGCGCGCTTTCCATTGCGCGGCGACTTGGCAACGGTGGCGATCCGGCGCGCGGCGGCGGTGCCGGCGGGGCTGGGCTGACGCGCCAGCCGTCGAAAATCCAGAAGCACGCCCGCTCTTTGCACTTCGAGCAGGGGAACAAATGCCGGCACGCCGAGTTTCGCCTCCAGTTTTTTCAAGGAAGGAGGCCGGCATGGCACCGCGCAACAAACCAAGCGCCGACATCGAAGATGACGCACCGCAGGCGGATGGGCCTACCATCGAGCAGCAGGATTGGGATGCGATCAAGGGCGGCGAGATCCTGCCAGAGTCCGTGCCGGAAAACGGCGACATGCGTTACGGCGTCGAAAAAGACGGCGATCTGCCCGACGAGGACGACGATAACGCGTACCAGGACAGCGACGATGCCCTTCCCGATGATGAGGAAGAAGCCGCGATCACGCGCGATCAGACCCGCGAGGGCCGATTCGACGAGACGTGAGCCATTCGTCGCCCGAGACATGACTGCCTGTTGTTGAACTTGCCAAAGCCACATTTTCCATGCCCGGTTCGCGGGAAAATGTGCTTGGCCGGCTAAGTTTTCCGCCTAGGCATTATATCAGATTTACCTAAAATAGCGGAACATCCAAGGGACATTATCGGAACTGAACAAGGCCCCTTGGACTTTTGCGCACGACGGATAAGACCTTGGTCCTACAGGAAAAAGCAAAAGCCCGACGTGACCGATTGAAGCTTCCAACGAGGGAACATCGGGGCCGTGTTCGTCGTTTGTCGAAAGCGGCCCCGCCGGGTGCCATGCCTGGAGAACAGCGCGATGCCCCACCGATCCACCATCATCAAGACGGGCCATGGCCCAGGAACGGCGATCGCCGTGCTCATGGTTGGATTAACGGCGGTGGGCATCGTGTTCCTTCTACTCGGCAGTTCACTTTACTTCAGTGAGCAGCCTGCGGATCAACGTGCCCTGTCTTCCCCGCCCGCTCGATCGATACACGCGGCCGATAGCAAAGCGGCAAACTGAACGAGCTACTGCTGAGCCATAGCGAGATTGCCGCCGCGCAAGTCCTCCAGACTTAGGCCAGGAAGATCCGCCATTGCCGCTGTCTGCAGTGCGGCGGCCGTGCTGGTGATCATGCAGCGAAACGGACAGCTTCGGACGGTGTTTTGTCCATCGGAGAAGTTTTGGGTTGCTTGCATTAACATTAGATATATCTAATGTAGCGATGGCCGACGACCGCCAGAAGTCGGCTGGCCCGGCGTCCTCCCTTTGCACCTGGCTGCCGGGCCATTTCTTGTCCTCGCCTTGCCGTCTTCGCCTTTGTGTGGCGCGGATTCATCTTCGCGCCGTTTCGCCACGTATAGCTTCAGCCTCGACAAACAGCCTCCGGCTCGGCAGCCGCAGGAAAGATGCGGACGCCGAGCCCATCGCACTGATCAAATCGCTAGGACGTGCAGGCTAGCTGCTAAAATCGAAGGACGACCGAAGGGCCACGTCTGCGATAGCACCGGACGCGACGGCGACCATGCCGCCAGTAACTGCGGCAGACCCGTCTCCAACGCCGCCCGTGCCGGCGCCGGCGCCAGCCCCGATCCCGATCCCAGTCCCGATCCCAGCCCCGATCCCAGCGTCGATGGTCGACCGGCTGCACCTCCGCATGTGCACCTTCGTCGTCGAGGGCCTCTGCCTCAATTTCATCGAGAATGCCGTTTCCAGCGCTTGGAACACCGGCCGCTGCCTCGATCGGGCGAATTGCCCCTGCAAGGGCCGCGGCCCCGGCAATGCCAAACATCGCCGTCAAGAAGGATCGCCGATCCATAGTAACCTCCCAACGTTGCATAAGCTGAACGAAGCGCTCGGCTGCCGAATGAGCAGGCCGGCGCATGGTGAAAATAGAGGATTCGCCAGCCGCCGAAGCGGCTTGCGAATCCTATCAGCGCAGGAAGGGACGTTGCTGCGCCGATCGACGACATGTCAGCCAAGGACTATCCCCATCACCAGAAAGGTGACAGCTGTCGCGAAAATCGGTGCGAGCAACCAGCGCGCTTGGCCAACACTTTTGTCCATCTGTCTCTCCGAATTCCGGGAGACAAACAGCCATGAACAGAGAGCCGTTCCCGTCGGTAAGACCAATGCGCTCGCAGACCAGACTTAAGTCGCACGTCTCACCCGACCGAAGCCCCAGCGGAGGAACATTTTCATTTGGCTCAAGTTCAGTTGCCGTCAGCGTTGAACGATCCTGTCATGCTGACTCGCAAGGAGAAACGGTATGAAAATGCACCTAACGGGCGCCGCAGCGGCGCTATTGCTGTTGGCTGGTGTCGGCGCCGTTGCCGCTCAGGACGTTGTCATTCAGCCTGAACAGGACACGGTCATCCGCGAGTATGTGAAGAAGCAGCCTCTCGCTTCGGTCAAGGTTCCCGGTGTGGAACTGAATATTGGTAGCGCGTTGCCGGACACGGTCGAACTTCATGAGATCCCCGATGTCAAATACCGCTACGTGGTGGTCGACAACCGCACCGTCCTGGTGGATCCGGGCACCCGCAAGATCATCAAGGTCTACGATTGAATTTCGAACTGTCCAACCCGCCGCCAGCCATGGCGGCGGGTTGCCCAGCTTCCAATCAGGACGAGTGAAGATGACAAGCAAAGCTGTGACATCCCCTGCTTTGGGCGTTCGCCTGGCCGATCTCCAAGCCAGGATGCGTGATGCGCGGGTGACGGATGCCGAAATGAAAACCTTTCAAAAGGTCGCGGCCATCATGGAAGATCGTCATGGTCGGATCGATGCCGACGACCTGATTGCGGCATCGTTCCTCGCCGATCCGGTGCAGGACCCGGCAAACGCCCTGAGCGACATCCCGACAAGCCAGCAGACTTTTTGACTCCCTGACCGGGAAAGCGCGCCGAAAGTCTCAGCCGAATCCGCACTTTTGCTCCGGCCTATTCCGCTTTCGCGGAAGTTTCGAGCGGCCCGCAATGTGCAATGTTGCTAATGCGGCGGTACGAGCCGCCCTGGTTGACGCGGGCGCCCGAGCCATCCCAACAATGCGCCCCCCCGTCCGCGTCGACCACGGCAGCCGCCTGTCTTCTCTCGCGAAGTCCTCAAGCCGGCCCGCCTGATAATGCGCGCTGCGGCGACGGTCGGGCTTCAGCCGCCGACAAGCGCCTTTGTGGTCACCAGATTGACGCCGGCCTCGGCGATTCGCCATTGTGCCTGAGGATGACCTGCTCGGCACTCTCGCTGGCATTGTCCAGCGTGCTGTGCACATCGGAGACCACGGTCACGCCGAGCCCTCTGGCGATGGCGCCCTTGACCGTCGCGGCCACGCAAAAATCGGTCTGTGCGCCCAAGAGCACGACAGCACTCGCACCCTGACCGGCAAGCCAGTCGCCGAAGGCAGGATTGCTGAAAGCATCGCGAACGGATTTGGCAAAGGTCGGCTCGTCCGCCGCTTGGCCGAGCGCGGGCCAAACCGGCCAGCCCAGCTCATCCGGTGCCAACGGGTCGCCATCGGGTCCGTCATGCCTGATAAAAGCGACCTTGCGCCCGCCGCGCCGCGCCCAATCGATCACCGCCTTGGTGCGCTCGACAATATCAGGCGCATCATGGATCGGCTGCTCGTGCACACCGTCGAACATGCCGGTCTGGAGATCGATGACGATGAGCGGCGCATTGTCTGGGAGGCTGGGTGCTGGCATGGGTTTTACATAGCACGGCGGACAGGGTGATCAAGATTTCGCTCATTCCGGCGCGCCGGCAAACAGCACCACGCCGTCGCCGCCGGTGGCCGGCAGTCGCGGATGGTGCGGTCGTTGCCGCCGGTCAGCACCGCGCCGTCGGCGGCGAAGGCCACCGCATAAATCGGGCCGGTCTGGCTGTCCAACATTGCGATCCGGTTGCCGCTATTGGAGGGCGGGCGCCTTGCCGCGCCTCCTTGGATTTATTGCAGTTTGCCGATTTCAGCCCGCATGGTTGACAGATGGCCGCAGTCTGGCATCATCGGATCGGGATTTTAGGAGAGTCTGATATGAAAAAAATCTATGTGAAGCCATCGTTCTTGAAAAAAGGCCGGTTGTCGGCGGTCACTGCGGCCAACGGCTCCTCGTTGCCGACACCGCAATAATTTCAGCGCCACCTGCTCCTGGCGCGTCCAAACCTCAACGCACCAGGATCAGGTCGTCCAACACCATTTGCCAATAGTGCTTCGTCGACAGGCGAACACGCGTTACAGCTTTGAGCATTGGAGCGTAGTGCAGCGGCGTTAGCGCCGACAGCGTGACCTCGTCGCTTGCAATCAGCTGCTCGCCAAGCCAGCTTTCGATCAGCGCCACCTCCCCTTCCGACGCCAGCCAGGCGGCGCTCAGCATGACCGAGTGAAAGCCGAACGGCCGTTCGCAGCTGAATTCGGCCGGCAGCCCGCTGCTGGTGTAGAGCACATGGTCGCCGGAAACATTACCATTGACATAGCCCTGGCTGTCCTTGGTGAAGTCGCGGGCCATCGCATTCAGGTTGCGCCACGCCAATCCGGCATGGCCAGCCGGAATTTTCCTGAGGCTGCGCGACGTCACATCGTCGAAATCGATCGTTTCGAGGGCGGCATCAGTGTCGATGCCGGCGCGTTGCGGCGACAGCAGGCCGAGATCCGCCGAGTAGGGCGATAGCGTCAGCCGCCGCGCCAAGCCGCCGCCGCTGACGCTGACCGTGTCGGCTTCTTCAGCCAGGTCGAAGCTGAAGACGGCACCCGGCGCCAGTGCCCGCGTCTCCAGGACGTACCCATTCCCCGACACGGAGAGGGTCGCTGGTCCATCGCCGGCGACGCGCCCGCTGACGCGGCGCGGCGGTGCCAGACCGACAGGCAGCAGCATCTCCTGCGATACCATCCCGGCCGGCGAACCCGGCAGCGGCAGGAAGTGTCGGGACTGAATGTCATTTTCGCTTTTCGCCTGCCAGCCGGGCGGCACCGAAACCACAAAGCGCCAGTTGCCCGGCTTGCGGATCACTGCCTTTCTGCTTTTCACCGACATGGGAAAGTTGGCAAAGCCGGCATTGTTGGTGCGCGCGGACGCGGCGAGCTTGCCGGCTTCGTCATACAGCCGCACCATGATCCCGGCCATCGGCCGGTCTCCGGCGCCGTATTTGCCGTCGCGATCGACATCGAAATAGACGAAGGACGAGTAATTGAGCATACCCCCGCGGGCGTTCCAATCGGTACGGACGGCATAGTCGGCAGCCGGATTGGTTAGCCGCCGTCCCTTGCGACGGCTGCGCTTCCGCCACAGCAGCCAGGACGCGACAGCAGCCGCAAGCACCACAATGGCGGCGGCCAGTATCTGGACAGCGCCCAAGTCAGGCATGGAGCCTCGCTTGACAAATCTCATGGGGGATTGCGTTCACGGGCGATCCGGCTGCGTTGGGCTACTTGCCGACAGGTTATTGCATGTCGGCCAAAAGCGAACCCGGATTTGGGACAGCGACATGCATCGAGACAAAGACTTAAAGCGCGTTGCAGGAATCCGTTCAAGCGCGACGCATGAAAGCAGTCGCCTTACTTCAATTCCACCCACACCGGCGCATGGTCGCTGGCGCCGTCCTCGCCGCGCACGTCGCGGTCGATGCCGGCAACGGTCAGGCGGCGTGCCAGTTTCTTCGACAGCAGGATGTGATCGAGCCGGAGGCCCGCATCGCGCGGCCAGCGGTTGCGGCGATAGTCCCAGAATGTGTAGAGCGTTTCCTTCGGATGCTTCTTGCGCAGGGCATCAAGCCAACCCTGGTCGAGCAGGCGCTGGAACGACGCCCGGCTTTCCGGCTGCACCAGCGCGTTGTCCTCATAGGAGCGGGTGGGGTAGATATCGCGCGGCTCGGGCACGATGTTGTAGTCGCCGGCCAGCACCACCGGCAGGCCGGTGTCGAGCAACTGTTCGGCATGCACCTCCAGCCGCGCGTGCCAGGCGAGTTTGTAGGCGAATTTCGGGCCGGGCTGAGGATTGCCGTTCGGCGCATAGAGACAAGCGACGATGATGCCGTTCACCGCCGCCTCGATATAGCGGCTCTGCCTGTCGGCATCGTCGCCGGGCAAGGCATCGCGGGTCAGCACTGGCTCGGCACCCCGCGCCAGGATGGCAACACCGTTCCACGTCGGCTCGCCCTTCCACACCGCGCCATAGCCGGCCGCCGCCAATGCCGAGCGCGGAAACTGCATGTCGCGCGCCTTCAGTTCCTGCAGGCAGACGACATCGGGTTTTGCCGCAGCCAGCCAAGCCAGCAAATTTTCAAGCCGGCTGTTGATGTTGTTGATGTTGAAGGAGGCGATCTTCATCGCTTCAGGAAGCGATCCGACCCGACCACGCCTTCACCGTCTCGGCCAGCGTCTTCAGATGGTCGGCCGCCGAAAATCCCGAGATGCTCTTGCGTGGCTTGAGATCATGGTCGCCATCCTCCAGCCAGATAATCTCGATGCGGTCGGAAAGGCCATAAGTCGCAACCCCGTCCCTGGTGCCGAACTCGTCGCGCGTGCCCTGGAAGATCAGCGTCGGCGTCTTCAACCCGGCGAGGTGTTTTGTCCGCAATTGCTCGGGCTTGGCCGGCGGATGGAAGGGATAGCCGAGGCAGACCAGCCCTGAAATCTCGCCCTTGGCAAACATCTCGTCGGCGATCATGGAGGCGACGCGCCCGCCCATCGACTTGCCGCCGATGATCAGCGGTCCCGTCACGCCCTTTGCCCTGAGGTCGGCTATCGCCTTGATATATTCCGGGTTGACCGTCTCGGCCCGCGGCGGTGGCTTGCGGTGGCCGTAGCGGCGCGCGGCCATATAGTGGAATTCAAAGCGCGCGACCTGGAAGCCGGCCGCGGCCAGCGCCTTGGCGGTGGCGGTCATCGAGGGCGAATCCATCGACGCACCGGCGCCGTGGGCGAGCAGAATGGTGGTGGGCGCGGTGTCGGGACCGTCGAAGAGGAAGGCGGTCATGGGGCGGTCTCGCTGGAGAGGTCGAGTTCCGTCACACCCCCCTCTGTCCTGCCGGACATCTCCCCCGCAAGGGGGGAGATTGCGCGCTCAACCGCTTTCGCCAATCTCCCACTTTGCAAGAAGGAGCGGGACGCCCAAGCTTCCGATCTCCCCCCTTGCGGGGGAGATGGCCGGTAGGCCAGAGGGGGGTGTTCAAGCGCCAGCATCACTCACCCCGCCGCCCGCGCCAGCTGCAGATCCACGAACTGCACGCCCTTGGCTGCAACCCGTGCCCATTCGGACTCCGCGTCGAGTTCGAGATACCGCGCCCATAGCCGGCGCGCCTCCAGCAGATTGCCGGCGTCGAATTCCAGCCGGGCCAGATTGAACACCGGATCGGCATAGGTCTTGTCGAGCGCGATCGCTTTCTGCAGGTGCCTTCGCGCCGAGGCTTCGCGACCTTGCTCGCTCATCAGTCCGGCCAGGTTGAACCACGCCTCGACGAAGGCCGGGTCGAGTTTTATCGCATTGATATAGTCGTGCGCGGCGTCCGCCGCGTGGCCGCCGGCGCGCAGGCAGTTGGCGCGGTTGAAGGCGGCAATCGCATCGCTCGGATCGATGGCCAGGCAGCGCTGGTAGAGCGCGGCGGCCCCATCATGGTCGCCCTGCTCCTCCGCCGCTTCCGCCTCCGCGAACAACTCCTCTAGCGTGTCGTCACCCTCTGCCCCGGCTGTTCCGAGATCGAACAGCAACTGCCCATCGAGTTCGCTCTGGCCGCCTTCGAGATAGATGGCATCGGCGCGCCCATGCTGCGAACCGACATTGAGCGACTTGGCGGTCAGCGACGCCACCGGGCCGGAGCGGTGGACGGAGCGCGCGATCGCCCCCCATGTCGCGCCGCCGGCGATGAGCCCGGCATATTTGCGCGCCAGGATCAGGTCGCGGAAGGAATAAGGTTCTGAGTCATGCTCGAACGCATCGAACAGCGACAAAAAATCGAGGTCGGAGCCTGATAGCCGCGACTGATCGATCAGCGATTGCCGCGACAGCGAAGACGCTTCCGGTGTCTTCATCAGTCCGAGAAGGCGCAGGAATCCGTTCTCGCTGATCAGCGTTCGTCCGGCCGCGCGCTCGGCGGCGACACGGCGTTCGATCTCGGCATCGCCGTTTTTGACGAGGCCTGCCCTGGCGAGAAGTGTCCGGCCGAAGACGACATGCGTGGTGCGCCTGGTGATACCGCGCCGCAGCTGGCCGTGTCGGCGTTCCACTTCCCGCGCAGCCAGCCTGAGCGGAAAAGCCGCCAGCGCGCCTATCGTGCCAAAAACAGCGCCGGTCGGTGCCGTCATTTCTTGCTCTTGCCGACCGCCTTCAGCAGATTGGCCTTCAACGGATTTTCAGCAGCACCACCCGCTGCCGCCTTCTTCGCGGCGGGCTTGGCAACCTCGTCGGCCTTGCTTTTCGACTTGGCCGGCGGCTTCGATTGCGACAGGCTCGCTTTGAGCGCATCCATCAGATTGATGACATTACCGCGCTCGGGTGCCGCCGCGATGATCGGCTTGTGGCCTTTCAGCTTCTCGCGGATCATCGTCATGAGTGCCGCCTCGTAGCGGTCCTCATAGTTCTTCGGATCGAAGGTGGTTTCCTTCTGCTTGATCAGTGCTTCGGCGAGCTGCAGCATTTCGGGATCGGGCTTGCCGGCTGGGATGTTGCCGAAATATTCAGCTGTGCCACGCACTTCGTTCGGATTCCTCAAGGTGCACACGAACATGCCGTTCTCGCGCGCGCCGATCGTCACCACCCGCTCGCGGCTCGACAGCACCAGGCGTGCGATCGCCAGCTTGCCGGATTTGCGCATGGCTTCGCGCAGCACGGCGAAGGTCTCCTCCGCCATCGCGCCGTCAGGCGCCATGTAGTAGGGCGCGTCCTGATAGATGACGTCGACCTCGTCCTCGTCGACGAAGGCCTCGATGTTCATCGTGTGATTGGATTCGATGCGCACCGCATCGAGGTCGGCATCATCTATGATGATGTACTGCTTGTCCTCGTATTCATAGCCCTTGACCAGATCAGCACGCTCGACGAGCCCCAATTCGGGGTCGACCGGTTTCATGTTGATGCGGTTGTGGGTCTTCTTATGCAACTGGTTGAACGAGATGCGCTCGCTGGCGCTGGTGGCGGGATATAACCGCACCGGACAGCTGACCAGACTGAGTTTAAGGTAACCTTTCCAACTTGCCCTGGGCGCCATGAAACACTCCTACGCGGCCATGCACTGACATTCACTGCAGCGCTTTTCGTCCGAAGGACGAACGAGGCTGCGCAAATCCTACACCGACCCCGCACAATACAGGCAAATCCCTGACGAAATCTTCCGCCACGTCTTTGAGGTCGTGGCGGAGAGAATAATTCAAATTGTCGGAAGCGTCGATGGCGTTGGGTTCCTCGCCCCGCAACGCTCTCCCCCATTTCATGGGGGCCGAGGAACCTAGTTCTTCAAGGTCGGCAAATCCCGCGCGAACTCGTCGATCTCGGCCCACGGATCGCCCGACGTCGCCAGCAGCCCCGGCAGGGAGGAATAGTTCAGATCCTGCGGCGCATCGATGGATTCGAGGTCGCTCCAACTGACCGGCGTCGAGGCCGGCAGATTGGTGCGGGCGCGCAGCGAGTAAGGTGCTGCCGAGGTGTGGCCGCGCGCATTGCGGTGATAATCGATGAAGATGCGCTTCTTGCGGTTGTCCTTGCCCATGGTGGTGGTGAAGGTGTCAGGCGCCGTTGCCGCCAGATGCGTGGCGATCGCGCTGGTCGCCTGGTGGAGCTTCTTCCAGTTCTGCGCGCCCGTCACCGGCACCGTGATGTGGATGCCGCTGCCGCCGGAGGTCTTGGCGAACGGTACCAGCCCCAGGCGCTCCAATTCGCCCTTGATGTGCACGGCGGCCTCGACCACCTCGCGCCATGAAATCCCCTCGCCCGGATCGAGGTCGAGGACGATCTGGTCGGGCCTGTCGAGGCTGGTGCGGTGGGTGCCCCAGGTGTGGAACTCGACGACGCCGAACTGCGCCAGCGCCAGATACCCTTTCGCGCCTTCGACCGAGAGATAGGATTTGGTCTCGCCCTCGGAATTCGTCGCGTCGAATGTCACCACTGAGGGCGGCATGCCGGTGAAGGCGTGGCGCTGGAAGAAGCAATCCTTCGGCAGGCCGGTCGGGCAGCGCACCAGCGACACCGGCCGGCCGAGGATGTGCGGCAGCATGAAGTCGCCGACCAGCGCGTAATAGACCGCGATGTCGAGCTTGGTCGGGCCGGTCTTGCCGAACAGCCGGCGCGTCGGGTTGGTCACCCAGATTGTGGCAAGGTCGGCCTCGGCGATCAGCCGCTTGCGTTTGGACGAGACCGGCGTCGACAGGTCGACATCCCTCAAACCACGGAAGACGCCGTGGCGCAGCGCATTGTCTGAGGTGCGGTTGGCGTAATGAATGCGCGCCGACAGCAGCGGCCGCACCCAGTTCATCTCGCGCATGATTTCGCGCGGGACACCCTCGGGCGGGGTGGCGCCTTCCCGCAGCGGCTCCAGCCTGGCGAGCAACTCACCGGCGGTGGCGGCATCGAAACCGGTGCCGACCTTGCCGCGATAATGCAATTCACCACCCTCGAACTCTGCCATGCCGAGCGCCGCCAGCCCTTCGGCCGCATCGGAGATGGTGAAGCCGGCGATGACGAAGTCGTCCGACAGCAGTGCCTTGGTCTTGGTCCAGCTTTTGGTTCGGCCGCTCTGATAGATGGCCGTGGCGCGCTTTGAGACGACACCCTCCAGCCCAAGTTCCGACACCTGGTCGTAGAGCCCCTGCCCTGAACCTTCGACATGGTCGGAGAACTGGATGGCGGAATTGGCGCCGAGGCCCGACAGCATCTGCGCCAGCAGCGCCTTGCGCCGGACCAGCGGCGCCTTGGTCAGGTCCCAGCCGTCGAGGTGGAGAAGATCGAAGGCGTAAAAATGGAGATTGCTGCCGGCGCCCTCGGCCAGCGCATCCTGCAGCAGCGCGAAGCGGCTGATGCCCCGGGCGTCGAGCACCACGATCTCGCCGTCGATGATGGCATCGCGGCAGGGCAGCTTGGCGAACGCATGCGGCAGGTCGCCATAGCGCTTCGTCCAGTCGATGCCGCCACGGGTGATCAGCTTGACGACGCCGCCAGTGAGATGCGCCATGGTGCGGTAGCCGTCGAATTTGATCTCGTGCAGCCAGACTTGTTGGGTGTCGTCGCCATCGGGTGGTTTTGGCACCTGCGTCGCCAGTTGCGGCTCGATACGGGCAAGCATGGGAGCCTTGAACACGCCCGGCAGCGTGCCGGGCTTCAGCGATCCCTGTCTGGGCGCGGGTTTGGTGGCGGGCTTCGCCGGCGCCGCCAGTTCCTCGATGCGCAATCCGGATTTGACGCTTTCCGGCCGGGCCGTGAGGATGTCAAGCGCGGTGTCGGCGGCGAGGTCGCGTTCCTTGAACAGCAGCCAGTTCTTCTTGTTCTCATCTTCGCCGGGTTTCGGCTTCAGCCGGGTCAGCATCCAGCCGCCATTGAGCTTGTCGCCGGCCAGCCGGAACTTGAAGGCGCCGGTTCGCAAGCTCTTTTCGACGTCGTCCATCGGCGCCCATGTGCCGGTATCCCAGACGATCATCGGCCCGCCGCCATACTCGCCCTCGGGAATGACACCCTCAAAGTCGATATATTCGAGCGGATGATCCTCGGTCTCGACCGCCAGCCTCTTGTCGGCCGGATTGAGCGAAGGCCCGCGCGGCACCGCCCAGCTCTTCAAGACATCGCCGACCTGCAGGCGCAGATCATAATGGTCAGCGGTGGCGTGGTGCTTGTGGACGACGAAGCGGTTGCCGTCGCTGCTGACGAGCCCGCCAACCGGTTCCGGCGTCTTGGCGAATTCGCGTTTGGCGCGATAGGCTTTGAGCTTTGGTGGAGTCGTCATCGCCAGGATCGAAGCACGGCGGCCAGGAACAAGCCAGTCACGCTCTCAATCGTCAGCGGCCGGCGTCAACTCGAGCTCCGCCGGCGACAGTCCTTGCTGCAGCTGGCTCAGCCGGAATTCGTCGACCCAATAGGCCTCGCCGTCGACCAGAACCCGGGCCTGGTAGGTGCCTGCCGAAAAACGCTGCGCGGTGATGTAGACCTTGTGACGATCGAGCGCCTTGCGCACCGCGGCGCGCTTGGAATTCTGACCTGTGACGGGACTGAACATGACACTGCCCTCGGTCGCCCCAGACACAAAACGCGGCCGCTGCCGGCAGCCTGACGACTGGGGTCAAGGATGGCGGAGACGCGCCGTCCTGTCAATTTCGCGGACAGCGCAGGATGCGGCCCGGTTAAATTTACCAATCTTTTGAATATGCTTGGGCCTTGGCCTGAATCAAGACGTGAAGCACACGAAGATGAACTGTGCACCACCACGCCGCCAAAACTAGCGTCCGTCGCTGCCGCTCTGCTACGCGGCCGGCGTGCCCGAATGAGCAGATTTTTGAACTTCCGTGCCGATGAGATCGAGTGTCGCCGCCGCAACATCGGCAACCTGGAGCCGCTGGACGCAATAGACCCCACCGGCGTTGTTTTCTTTACACAAACCTGGAGCGATGCATGGGCAAGGCATGGGCGGCTGGAGCGTCCGGTTGGGGACACCGAATGGGCCCCATTGCTCAGGCGACGTCAGACCGTACAGCCCCACCGCTGGAGTTCCGACAGAGGCCGCGATGTGCATCGGGCCGCTCTCATTGCCAAGAAAGATCGACGCTTCGGCCAACAATGCTGTCAAGACCTCAAGCGAGGCTTTTCCGACGACACTTGCGACCGGCGATGCTGCCACTTCAAGGATCCTTTGCGCGGCAAGCCCTTCATCCGGCCCACCAACGAGCAGGGATCGCAGCCCGGTTTTGGCGTATACCTCATCGATGACCGCAGCAAAATGTTGCGGCGGCCAGCAACGGCCTTCAAACCTCGCGCCGGCATGCACGGCCACATAGGACTTCTTCGCCAAAGCGTTTTCCGCAAGAAGCCTGGCACACTCTTCCTGGGCAGTCCTGGTCGGCTCCAGCCGAGGCGTTGGATCCTGATAATCCAACCCGAGGGCGCTGAGTGGAGACAGGTTCCTGTAGAGATAATGCGGTCCGCCATGTCCGAAGGTCGCGGCGAGCACGTTTGCAAGCTGGATTTCCCAGAACTTCATCGGATGCTCGGAAGGATCGAAGCCGACGCGAAGTGGAGCCCCGATCAAGCGATGCATGATCCGCGAGGTTTTTGAATCGGTAAGGTCGATGCTAAGATCGAATTTCCGACGCCGCAGATCAGAGATGACGCCACGATGGTCGCTCAAACGCTTGAGCAGAGTCCTTCCTCTGCCACGGGATTCAAAGCCAACGGCAACATCGGCGATCCCTTGCGCGACGATGAACTGCTTGAGACCCGGCGCACAAAGCATGGTCACCGATGCTTGCGGATAAGAAAGACGCAGATTGCGAACCAAAGCAGATGTCAGAACGACATCTCCAATGTACTTCGTTTGAATAATGAGGATGGAACGAATCCCATCTCCTAAACTTGCATCCATCGATATGATCTGCCGAAAACGCCAACTTAAAAAATCTGCCGAGGACACTCATTTCTGAACGGCAAGCGGCGCTTTCAGATATAGAGCCAACCAACCCAGTCAACAAGCTTGCCGGCCTTGGTGCCTCCTTGCATCGGTCGTCGGCAAACGCTCGTACTCAGTCCTTCAATCGCCGCAAGCGGCGCGTCAGGCCCTGGACGGCCTTGAGCAGCCGGGGACGCGACCGCGTCATGCCTTCGACCCGGCTGCGCAGCAAAATGGCTGCGTTCGCAGCTCTGCCCCGCACCGTCACCGGTTCGCAGATCTCGGCCAGTACCGAGCTCGAGGCACCGATATGTCGCTTGTAGCCCTGGCCGCCGACCGACAGGTCGAAATAGTCGAAGCCCCGCTCGCATCCCCACATCATCAGCTTGCCCATCGTCGTCAGGCCGGGTGAGACATTGGCGACCGCATTCTGGTCGATGCCGAGCAGGAGGGCGTGAAGTGTGCCTTTTCTCACCAGCACATAGATGGAGGCAAGCCAGGCTTCACCGACGCGTAGTCCGAAGAGCCGCACCGATCCGTTGGATAGGCCTTGCAGCGCCGCGGCGCGGTAGAAATCGACGACCGGCGCCTGCGTCAGAAGGTCGAAACGTCCGAGCTCACGAAAACGCTTGAGCCGCAGTTCCAGCAGTGCATCCAGGAGCTCCTCGGTCAGGTCAGGCGTATCGGCCTCGACCAAAGCGAGGCCACCAAGCTGTTCGAAGCCGCGGCAATGCTTGCGGAAGGCCTTGGCGAAGGACGGCTTGCAGATTCGCTTGATGAGCGTCTCCGGATCGCCATGCAGGACGAGGCCGGAGGTGACCTGGATGGAGTCGCGCGCCACCGAAAGCAATGCCAGCGGATTGGCCACGCCGTGGACCTGCTGCGGAATTCCCGCGATATGGATGCGATCCGCCGATGGCAGCACGGCACGGACCGCTGCCCACATGGCGTCGGCACTCTGCCTGGTCCACGCTCTCCCATCCGCCAGCAGCGGCACCGCGTAGTCGCACACGCGGCAGCTCAGCCATTCGATCACGTGGTGGCCGAGAGCCCGGCGCCGCATCAGCGGCAGCAGCATGGCCGGCGCGCCGGTCACGGCGTCACTCACCTCGACGAGGACCAGATCCGCGTCTTTGGGCATCAGCCGTGCGGCGATTCCTTCGACCCAGGCATAATGCTGGTGGGCAGTGCAGACGCCGTGAGCTTCAAGGAGCAGCCATAGCAGCCTTACGGTGTCGAAGCTGGTGTGCAGCCGAGCCGTGAAGTGCGCGGTTGCATCAACGTTGGCGACAGTCGGGGAAAACGGCCCACCGGCCAAATCCCCTATCGGAGTCGTTCCCGCCGCGTAGCTTGCCACATGCTTCTCCCGTCATTCTGATCCCCCACGCAGGCGCCGCAAACCCCGCATCAGTCCCTGGAGCCTCTTCAGCAGCCGAGGTTTGGAGCGCACGAACACCTCGGCCCGGTTGCGGATCTCGATGGCTGCGCTCACGGCGCTGCCTCGCACCGTAATCCCGTGGCAAAGCTCGCGCAGGCCCGAGCCCAAGGCACCCATATGTTCCTTATAACTCTGGTTGCCTACCGACAGGTCGAAATAATTGAAATCGCGCCCGCGCGCCCAGCTCATCAACTTGCCCATGATCAGAAGTCCCGGCGAGACATTGGGCACCGCGCCCTGATCGATTGAGATCAGCAGAGCATGAACGGTGACTTGATGGATCAGCAGGTATTGGACCGCGATAAGAGCTTCACCCACACGCAACCCGAAGAGCCGCACCGACCCATCCGACAGGCCCTCGAGAGCGGCGTTTCGATAGAAGTCGACAACCGCCGCCTGCGTCAGCAGGTCGAAGCGGCCCAGTTCGCGAAAGCGGCTGAGCCGCATCCGGACCAGGCCGCCGAAGATGACCTCCACCAGGGCCGGCGTGTTGGCTTCGACCAGTTCCACGCCGCCAAGCCGTTCGAGGCGACGCCAGTCCTTGTTGAAAGCCTTGACGAAGGATGGCCGGCATAGGCGCTTGAGGACGGTTTCCGGGTCGCCGTCGATGGCGAGGCCGAAGCTGGTATGCAGGGAATCGCGCGTGGCCGCGAGCAAGGCCAGCGGATTGGCGACGCCGCTGATCGATTGCGGAATTCCCGTGATCTGGATGCGGTCCGCCGGCGGCAGCACGGAACGCACCGCGGCCCACGCGGCCTGCGCCGATTGCGTCGTCCACGGGCTGGCATCGGCCAGCAGCGGTGCCGAATAGTCGCAAACGCCACAGCTCAGCCATTCGATCACCCGATGGCGGAAGGCCGGTCGCCGTATCAGCGGCACCAGCATTCGCGGCGCGCCCGTCACGGCATCGTTTACCTCCACGATGAGCAGTTCCGCACCTTCCGGCATCAGCCGCGCGACGATCCCCTCGGCCCAGGCATAATTCTGGTGAGCGGTGCACACACCGTCCGCCTGGAGGCGCAGCCAGAGCGGCCTCACCGCTTCCAGGCTGGTGTGGAGCCGCGCCGTGTAGGCATCGTTGGCGACGACGATGGCCGGATGGGAGGACTGGCCATCGGGCGAGCCGGTCACCGCAGCAATTTGCACCGCCTGGACTGCCATGTTTTTTCCTATCGCTTTGCCGTAGCGAACGGCAGCGTGCGCCGCCACGCGCCCAACCGGCTGTCGCGCGCCTCGTCGGGATGCTCGATATTCCACATGCGGTGATGCGCGAAATACCACGATGCCACGAGCACGAACATCTCCGAGACGGCGGAACCCAACAACGCCCACGGCGGAGACGCGATTGCCAGCAGGGCCGCGATCAGCGCCAGCCCGACGACCGCGCCGCCCGTCGTGGTGAACGCGACGATCCGAAAATCGCCGAGTATCTCAAGCACGATGCGGGGCATGATGTAGAGCATGATCGGGACAAAATTCGCGATCACGAAAAGTCCGATGAACCAGATCGAAGCGTCCTGGAGAGCCTGAGATTTTATCATCGGCAGGACGAACATGATCGCACATCCATAAGCAAGGCCGCCGAGCCCCATGACGAGCGCCCAGATCTTGGCCTGCGTCCAGACACGGCCTGTTTCATTGTTCCGCATCAGCCTGGCGAGATCCGGCTGCGTCATGTTGACGAACGCAAGGCTGATGATGCGCAGCGGAGCAAACAGCACCAGAACCGCCGCCAGAGGTGCGTAGGCGGCAGGACCGGCAATGCCGGCGACCAGCAGCGCCAGACATTGACCCTGGATGTTGGTGGTGGTCGCGCTGAATGCCGACCAGCGCAGCTGGGGCCAGAGCCTGACATAGCGTCGCCGCGTCGGCATGCGGAAGCTGATGCGAAGCGAGCGCCGAGCCAGCCGGACCAGGACGAAAATGCCGAACACATTTGCCGCGGCTAGTGCATAGAACACGGTCTGCAGCGGGTCTTGGACCAACCAGATCGACAGCCCGGTCAGGACACAGCCGGCGACTGTAAAAGCGCCATCGCTGACGGAGACGACAACCTGCTGGCGCCGTGCGAAGAAAGCCGTGCGCATATGGCTGCGCAACGACCAGGCACCGACGAAGCAGCCGGCGGCAATTCCGCTTGGATCGCCAAGAACATGCATCAGGACTGCCGTGCCGACGGCCATCAGCAAAGCCACGATCAGCGCCGCCGTTCCGAACGCCACGTCATAGGTGTCGACGCCGGCGCTGTTGGTGCTCTTGCTCATCCAGATGCTGGCGGGAACGGCGGTGAGCGACCTGATATAGGACAGGCCGACACCACCCATCACCATGCCGATGGCGAAGAGGCCGTAGCCCTGCGCCGACAGCATGTGCAACAGCATGATGTTGAGGGCAAAATGAAAGCCGCTCTGCATCGCCTCGCCGCCGATCATCAGCACGAGGCGTCGAACCAGATGGCTCGGAAACGCTAGTTTCACGGCCGCGTCTCCGCTTCGCGGGCGGCAGGCACCCTGCCCGGCCGCGCGATGGTGGTCAGCTTGTCGGCGGCGATCGCGGTGATCGCCGCGGCCGCGACCGGCTCGCTGAAGATTGCCTCGTAGCGCGCGCGCCCGGCAGCGACAAACCCGCGCCAGGCCTCAGGGGCGAGGATGATCTCCTGCAATTTCGCGCCAAGAGCTGCTGCGTCGCCGGGCGGAACATGCCAGCCGGTCTCCCCGTCGCTGACCACTTCCACCAGCCCGCCGATCGCCGACACAAGTGGCGGCCGGCCGTAAGCCATCGCCTCTATGGCGACGCGGCCCAGCGATTCCGGACGCCGCGACGGCACGGTGACGATATCGGCCCAGCGATAATGCTCCGAAGGGTCGGGAATGAAAGGCAGGACTCTGACGCGCCCGGTAAGCCCCATGGTTTCGACCAGTTCGGCAAGCGCATGCTCGCGCTCAGTGCTTTCGAAGGCGCCGCCGACCAGCCGCACCTCGATCCTCGCCTGGAGTTCCGCCGGCATCGAGGCGATCGCCTCCAGCAGGATTTCCTGCCCCTTGATCCGGTTGATACGGCCAAGCAGCAGCACCCGCAATGGGCGCTTGCCGTCATACGTCATCGGTTCGATCGCCGCCGGCCCGGCAACACCGTTGTAGACGACATACGCACGCGCCGCCTTTGGATCACCAAAGGCGGCGCGTGTCGCGTGTGAATTGAAGATCAGATCCGCGTGGCTCCAGCGCATCAGGCCGACAAGTACCCTGCGCATGGCGCCTTCGGGGATTTCGTGGATGTGCAGGACGGCTTTGTGGGGAAGAAGGCGTGCGGCCAGCGCGTAGTCGGCCACGATCGAGGTGTTGACATAGACGAGGTCGCAATCCTTGAGGCGCCGCCACGCCCTGAACACGGCAACCGGCAATCGCGCCATCTCAACGGTCGCAAGGCGCGCAATGGCCTGGCGCCTCAGCACCCAGAGCGGTTCGAAGACGATCCGGCTGGCATGCGCTTCCAGAATCCGCACGATCGGCCCGCTACGCGGCAAAACCACTTCGATGTCGGCCGACGGAAACGCGGCGCGCAGCGCGGCAACGCTCTCCGCGAAGCTTCGATCAGAACCATAGAGTTCATAACCCTGATGAACGCAGGCAATCCGCATCTTTATATCCCGCCGGGTGCTACAACCATCGCGCTGGGCGATTGTGGCAGAAGCCCGTCCGCAAGAATCATGCCTGGTTCGATACGCCCGACTGCCGGCCGTACGCCCCAGGCATTGCTTCGTTTCGATACAGCTACGCACAGAAGGGTTGACCGAGAATGAAACAACCACAGGGTTCAACACCGTTTTTTTACAACCCCGCGCGATGATCCCTCGCAGGATACCGAAATCGGGAGGTGGCACGGAAGTTGCCACCTGCTCATTATAAATTAAGCAATATCTAATATATGAGACATGTGAAAGTGCCGCCGGCCATGAAACCAGCAACGCCCGCCATTCTGATCCTGGGGACCCGCGGCATACCTGCGGCCCATGGCGGCTTTGAAACCTTTGCCGAAAAACTGGCGCTGTTTCTTGTCGGGCGCGGTTGGAAAGTCGGCGTCTATTGCCAGGATGAGGTCGAACGGATCGACCAGAGGGTGCGCAGCGAAACCTGGCGCGGCATCGAGCTCATTCACATCCAGGTCGCCTCCAAGGGACCGCGCGCGACGCTGGAATTCGACTGGCAATGCGCCCGCGACGCCGCCCGGCGACCGGGTGTTTGCCTGGTGCTCGGCTACAATGGCGCGGTCTTCCTGACCTGGCTCAGGCTGAAGCGACGCAAGATCTTCACCAACATGGACGGCATCGAGTGGCGCCGCCCAAAATGGGGAATGGCGGCGCGAACCTGGTTCTGGCTCAACGAATGGATCGGCGCATGGGCCTCGCATCGGCTGGTCGCCGATCATCCCGCCATCGCAGATCACCTGGCGACACGCCGGCCGCGCAGCGCCATCGCCACCATCGCCTATGGCGCCGATCCGGTGACATCAGCGCCCGAGGCGCCGGTCCGGGCGCTCGGCCTCGAGCCCGGGCGCTATCTGGTCTCGATCGCCCGCATCGAACCCGACAACAACATCCTGCCGATCGTCGAAGCTTTTTGCTCCGCCAAGCGCGACATGAAGCTGGTGGTGCTGGGAACGCTGTCCGACGACATCCCCTATCATGTCGCCGTTCGCGAGGCGGCGAATGGCTCGGTGGTCCTGCCGGGCGCCATCTACGACCAGGCGACGGTCAAGGCGCTCAGATACCATGCCCGCGCCTATCTGCATGGCCACACGGTCGGCGGCACCAACCCCTCGCTGGTCGAGGCGCTGGCGGCCGGCAACATGGTGATCGCCCACGACAATCCCTACAACAGGTGGACCGCGGGGGCGGCGGCGATCTACTTCACCGACAAGGACAGTTGCGCCGAGCGGATGCAGCAGGCGCTGGACGATAATGCCCTGGTCAAGGCCTGCGGCGTTGCCGCCAGGGCGCGCGCCCGCGAAGCCTTTCGCTGGGACGATGTCCTGCTCGCCTATGAAAATGAGGCCTATCATTTGCTCGGCGTGACCACCGCCAAGACCGCCGCGATGGACCACGCATCGCCAGGGACCGTATGACAGGCTGGTCGCGCCGGCGGGTGCTGCGGACGGCGCTTTCCACCGCGGCGGCTCTCGGCTCGCTCCCGGTCGCGCCAATCGCTCGCGCCGCCGCCGGGCCACGGTTTCGGCGCGGTGTCAACGCCTGGCCCTGGTTCTCGCTGACGCGCGAATTTCCCGCTCCGCGCACCGACTATGGCTGGCCGCCCTTCCAATCGCAACGGCCGGTGCCGACCCCGGACGACCTGCGTCGGCTGCGCAGGACCGGGCTCGATTTCATCCGTCTGCCTGTTGATCCCGGCCCTTTCCTGGCCGCCGACGCCACCACGCGCGGCCGGTTGCTGGACATGCTGGACGCGGCTGTCACGGCCACTCTCCACGCCGGTCTCGGCATCATCGTCAACATCCAGGCCAATGCCGCCACCCATTATTGGAACCCCGACCGCATGGTCTCCAGCACCGCGGCGCCCGCCTTCGATCTCTACCGCGGGCTAGTCGGCGAGCTTGCCGGCAGGTTGGCGCGGTTCCAGCCCGGCAGGGTGGCGCTCGAGCCGGTCAACGAACCGGCGCAGGCCTGCGCGTCGAACGTCTGGTTGCAAATTCAGCTCGCGCTTCTGACCGCGGCAAGGGCATCGGCAGCGACCCTGCCGCTGGTCGTCACCGGAGGCTGCGGCTCGATGGTGAGCGGACTGACCGCGCTCGATCCGGCACCGCTGTCGCCCTTCGAGCCGATCCTGTTCACCTTCCACTTCTATGAGCCCTATCTGTTCAGCCATCAGGGGGCACCCTGGATGCGCGAGCCCGTCTACCGGTCGCTCAACAATGTGCCGTGGCCGGCATCCGCCGGCTCGCTGGAGCAGACGCTGGCATCGGTCAGGGCGCGCATGGCGCAGGACACCGAAACCCCTGAAGACGCCAAGCAGGCAGCCTATGCCGAGACCGAGCGTGTGCTGAAAGTCTATTTCGACGCCCGGCCCGACCGCTGGTTTGTCGACAAATATCTTCGCCAGGTTCGCGACTGGGCCGACGGCCACGGCCTTGCGCCGGAACGCATCATCATGGGCGAGTTCGGCGCGCTGCGCACCGACGCCCGCTATGTCGCCGCGCCCAACCCGGATCGCGGGCGCTACATCGCCGATGTCAGGCGGAGCGCCGAGGAACTCGGCTTCGCCTGGGCACTGTGGGATCTCTTCGACGGCATGGGCATGATGGACGATACCACCCGGGCGGTGGACCCTGATATCATCGCGGCGCTTGGTCTGACCATGCCGGTGGACTGACCGGTTTGAAAGCTGCCCGCGCCGGCCGGTAAAGCACCAATGCCAGCACCACGAACTTGGTCAGCAGCGTCGTCTTCGACGCGACGCTTTCCGAAGTGTTGATCAGGATGACCCAGCCCAGCATCGGCAGCCAGATGCCGGCATGGCAGCGGCGCGCCACCTCGAACAGGAACAGCACGAAGCCGAACGTCAGCAAAAGGGTGAAGAAGGCGCCCTGATAGAGGACCGTGCGGATGATCGGGTTCTCGATGCCCTGTTCGAGACCGTTGATGCGGCGCAGGCTGTCGATCAGCTCGACATCCGGCCCCACGATCAGATCGCGCAATTCCAGGTGCTTGAAAAGCTCGAACATCTCGACGCGGGCATTGGCGCTTCCGCTGTCCGACACGAAGCGCTCCAGCAGCGCGTCGAAAAAGCCCAGATATGCCGCCACTATGATGACGACCGGCAGCAGTGCGGCAAGCATGAAGCCGAGTGCCGCACCCAAGAGATTGACGCGGCCCTGGCGCAATTTGGTGGTGCCCTGAAAAAGCAGGTAGCAGCCGCCGAGCACCACCGTCGTCACCATCGCCGTGCGGCCGCCGAAGGCGACGAGTGCCGCGCATTGCAGGCCGATCAACCCTATCCGCACAGGCATCGACAGGGATCTGGCACCGGAGAGCAGCGCAAGCACATAGATCGACGTCACCATGGCATTGGCAAGCGGATGCCCCTGCAGCGCGCTCGAGCGCAGATCGGTGGTAAACGCCACGCCGTCCAGGCGATAGGGGAAGATAAGCGTCTTGGTGGCGAACTCGAAAAGGGCAAGCAGCGCATTCGCCGTCATGACCACGTGAACGACGGTCTGCAGCCCGGCGAAGGTCCGTTCGTCGTCCTCGCTGAGCATCAGGACCAGAAGTGCCGCGGCCACGAACGTATCGATCATGCCGGCCATGCCGGGCCGCTGCCTTGCGATGACGACGAACAGAAGCACGATCGATATGGCGGCCATCAGCGCGCTGGCCGGCCGCCTGTCGGCGAGATGGACGATATGGCCCACCGGATTGCCTGATGCGCAGGAACGCCAGGCAAACAGGAGGACGATGAGATAGGTGGACGGGTGGATCTTGGTCGCCGGGTTGCCGAACAGGCCATCATAATTGTAGCCGACCAGCCACAGCATGCCGCCCGAGATGCTGAACAGCACCGCTACCGCCGCGATCAGTCCGAAGCGCGTCAGCGCATCGAGCGACGTGCCGGCGCGGGGTGCGGCAACACCATGGTTCGAAGCGCTTGCGCTCCAACTGGCAGCCATATCAGGCGGCCTCGTCGACCAGCAAGGCGGCCGTTGGCAACCGCCCCATGACGGAAACCGCCTGCGCGGTCGTCGTGACGTCGCGCATCGGGGTGGCGTTCAGCGTGGCGACGAGCACGATCTCGTCGGCCATGGCGACCAGCGGCGAGGCATTGAGATTGTCGGCCAGCGCGCCGCCGTCGATGACGACGAGTTCGAAGCTCCGGCTGGCCCGCGCCAGCATCTGCTGCGCAAAATAGATGCCATGCGCTTCCTGGAAGACCGCCTTTGAGCGGCCCCTGCCCAGCACGGCAACGTTGCTGCCGGCTGCGTAATGGCTGACGGCCTCGAAGGCGTACTCGCCGCGCAGCACATCGAGGACTCCCGGCTGCGGATCCTTCTGGTCGCCGCCGGCATTGGCATCGATGAACAGCACACGGCTGCCCCTGGATGCCGCGGCATCGGCCAGCAGCCGCGCCACCCGGCTGCGCTGCGCGCCCTCGCCCGGCGGCGATGTCACCAGGATGGAAGGCACCAGCGGCCAGTCCGCCGGACGCTGGCCCGAACTGAACATGCGCCTCAGTGCAAGGCCGACGACGGCGTCGGTCTTCTGGCTGGAGGCGACGGCGCGCGCCCCGCCGAAAGGCCACCAGCGCCGGCCAGTGCCCGACTTTGCCGGCACCACGCCCAGCACCGGCGCGTCGATGGCCGACTGCATCTGGGCGCTGGAAAGCACCGTCGGCGAGGAATATTCGGCGATCAACGCCAGACCGGTGCCGAGCCCGAGGCCGCCGAATATCGCGCCCAGCAACAGCAACGGCAAAGGCGGCCAGCTCTTCTTCAAGGCGGGCATGGCGTTGGAGATGATGCGCGCATTGGTGCTGTCGACATTGATCTGCTCGCGCGTCTCCTGGGCACGCTGGAGATAGTTCGAGTAGACGGAACGCAGCGCCTCGAGATCGCGCTGCAATTCGCGCAGCCGCACCGAGGCCTGGTCGGTGTCGAGCGATTTGCTCTTCATGCCCGCCACCTTGGCTTCCAGCGCCTGCTGGTTGGCCAGCGCCCGTTCGTAGTCGGTCTCGGTGGCGGTGGCGATGCGGCCGAGTTCGCGCGCGATCAGCTGGCGCGTGTCGCGCAGCTGCTGCTGGGCTGCGATCAGCGAGGGATGACGCGGCCCCAACTCCGTGCCGAGCTGCGAGACCTGGTCGACCAGCGTCGCCTCTTGCGCCCGCAGGCTCGAGATCACCGCCGAGCGCATTGCTTCCGAGGTCGCGTCCGCCGTGCCGCTCTGGCGGCGCATCTGGTCGACCTGCGCCTTCAGCGCCGCGGTGCGGCTCTGCGCCGCCGCAAGCTGCGTATTGATCTCGGTCAGTTCCTGGTCGCTGACCAGGTTGCCTGCCGCCATCACCATGTTGTTGGCGGACTTGTAGGCCTCGACGGCATTCTCGGCCTGCTGGACGCGTTTGCGCTGCTCGTCCAGCCGGGCGGTGATCGACTCGGAGGCGTCCCTGGCCATTTTCGCACGCGCGCTCGCCTGATCGACCAGGTAGGCCTGCGCGATGGCGTTGGCCAGGAGGGCGGCCTTGTCGGCGCTCTTGGCGGTGACGATAACGTCCAGGACCAGGACCTTGTCGGCCCGCTTGACCGCCAGGCGCCGGCGCAGCGCGTCGAGTGTCTGCACCGACCTGTCGCCTTCGGCCGATGCCGAACCGAGTAGGCGCGACAGCAAGCCCTGCCCGTTGAATTCCGGATCCTGCGTCAGGTTTGTCGCCGCGATCGCCCGCATCAGCACGCCTGTCGACTGGACCACGCTGACCTGGCTCTCGACCTGCGTGATGCCGCCATCGGGTGAGATACGGCTGGGATTGACGTCGTTGGTGACCACCTGCAGGTCCTGCGGATCGATGAGGATTTCCGCCGCCGAGCTGTAGAGCGCGGGCGTGAAAAGACCGTAGAGCAGGGCGACCAGCGTCAGCAGTGCGACAGTGCCGAAGATCCAGAACCGGCGGCGCACCAGGATGCGCTTCAGGTCGCCCAGTTCGACAGTCGAAGCTGCGTATGATCCCGCGCGTGCCGCATCCGGAGAGTGTTGCTGAGGAACCATGGGCAGGGATGATTGCATGGCTGCCTCCGACAATACTCCATATGCCGGCAAGATCAGTTTGCGGCGCTAACCTAGCTATGCCTCCAACTGTTAAAAGATTGTTAATTATGTTGAGAAGTCATGTGAATTTTGGCACGCGGTTTGCTTAAAAATATACATACCGAGGTGCTGAGTGCGCAGCGAGCGGAGATGTATGCGGATGGGGCTACAATTTGACCGGACCGGCAAGGCCGGATGCCGCCTTTTCGGGTCTCCGACATGCGGATAAGCCTACGCCTGGACGGCGACTGCGTCCGCGCCTTTCATCTCACGCTGCTGGAGCGCCTTGCCGCGCTCGGCGACGTCGAACTGTCCGTCGATGTCAGGCCGGCGGGCGGCGGCATTCCGCGCAGCGCCGCGGCCCTGTTTCAACTCGAAACGGCGATACACGGACTGGCCCATGATGGACTGGCCAAGCGTGTGCCGCTTTCGGCGCTCGCGCCCTATCGGCGGTCCCCCGCTTCGCCTGACCTGGTCGTCGATCTCTGCGGCGATGTCAGGCTGGAAAGCACACGGGTCTGGCGCGTCACCTATGACGGCGCCAGCGGGGAAGCGGCCTTGCTGGCCCTGATCCTCGCCGGCCGCACGCCGCTTGCCCGCATCGATGAGAACGGCGTTGCGATCGCCGCCGGGCGTCTGGGCACAGAATATGGCGGCATCGCGCTGGCGTCCTTCCAGGATATGCTGGCGCGCACAGCAAGCCTGATCGTCGCTGCCATGTCAGGCGCGGCAAAGTCGGTGCCCGATCTGCCAGAGCCGGCGCAGGCAGGCAGCCCGCCGCCAATGCCCTCGGCCGGCAAGCTTGGGGTCAGAGCCGGCAAGACGCTGGCGCGGCGGATCGTCCAGAAGATCTATCACCTTTGCTACAACGCGCCGCATTGGAAGGTCGGCTGGCGGCAAACCGGGGGCCGCGATCTTTTCGACCTGCGTGCGCATCCGGCGTCGGGATGGCAAGAGCTGCCGGACGATGGCAGCCGCTTCTACGCCGATCCGTTTCCCATCCTCTACCAGGGCCAGCTGACCCTGTTCGTCGAGGACTATATTCACCGGCTCGGCAAGGCCATCATCTCCGCCGTGCCCTTCGGCCCGGCAGGCCCGCTCGGACGACCTGAACCGGTGCTGGATCTGCCCTACCATCTCTCCTACCCCTTCGTCTTCGAGCGCGACGGCGAGGTCTGGATGGTGCCGGAAAGCTGCGCCAACGGCACGGTCGATCTCTACCGGGCCACCGCCTTTCCCGGCGGATGGGTCAAGGAGGCGACGCTTCTGTCCGGTGTCGTCGCCAGCGACGCCACGCTTGTCGAGCATGGCGGCGCCTGGTGGCTGTTCGCCACCGTCCGCGACGGCGGCGGCGCCTTCTCCGACACGCTGCATCTGTGGTCGGCGCCGGATTTTCGCGGCCCCTGGACGCCGCACCCCAAAAATCCCGTGCTGATCGACATCGCCTCGGCGCGGCCGGCCGGCCGCATGGTCAGGCGCGGCAACGACCTGCTGCGCCCGGTTCAGGACTGCCGCAGGAGCTATGGCGCGGCGCTTGGCATCGCACGCATTTCTCACCTTGATTTGATCGGCATGGAGCAGGTCGTTGAAACCATCTTGCATCCAGGTGCGCTATGGAGTGGGCGTAAACTTCACACGCTCAACGAGGCTGGCGGCTTTGAGTTCATCGATGGCTCGGCGATCGCACCGCGCTGGAAGCAGCGGGCCCGCGATTAACCTAAACATTGGTTACTACCAGGCACGCGCTCCGGTTGCTTGCGGTTGATTCAGGTCCGGAAGATATTTTCTACCGGAGATTGTGAACGTGCAGTTGCCACCAGAAAGGGCAGCAGAATGAGTATCTCAGAGGCCTGCCCGGCCGAAGTCGATGTGGCGATCGTCGGTGCCGGAATGGCTGGGACCACCTTAGCCATGCTGTTGGGAAAAGCCGGGCGCAAGGTGGCGCTGATCGACCCGCACCGCGTCCACCACGAGGAGTTCCGGGCCGAGAAGATCGGCATGGATCAGATGCTGCTGTTCGAAAAGCTCGGCCTCGATGCAACACTCAAGCGTCTCGTCACCTCGACGACCGACACGCATGTCTTTCGCCTCGGCCAGTTTTTCGCGCATGAGAAGAAGGCTGAATTCACATTCTCCTACGGCGCGCTGATCAATGGCCTGCGCGATGCCTTGCCTGCGCAAGTGCCGCTGACGGTCGGCAAGGTAACCGAAGTCTCGACTGGACCGGACCGGCAGCGGCTTGTGCTGGCCGACGGCGCCGTCATCGATGCCCGCCTGCTGGTGGTGGCAACCGGCCACGGCGAGGCGGTGCGGCGCGCCGTCGGGGTCGAGCGTATTGAGCAATCGAAGGCGCATTCACTGTCGATGGGATTCGACCTCGCCATCTCGCCGCGCGATTTCGGTCATCAGTCCGTCACCTGCTACAGCAGGCGGGCTGCCGACCGTATCGCCTACATCAGCATCTTTCCCCTCGGCGACAAGATGCGGGCGAACATGTTCCTCTATCGCAATGTGGCCGAAGCGTGGACGCGGGCCTTTCGCCAGGAGCCGCAAAAGATGCTCTGCGAGCTGATGCCCGAAATAGCAGCGCGATGTGGCAACTTCGAAGTCGCAAGTCCTGTCGAGGTCAGGCAGATCAGCCTGAGCACCACGCAAGGCCATCGCCGCGACGGGGTCATCTTCATCGGCGATGCCTTCTGCACGACGTGTCCGACGCCGGGCGTCGGCATCGGGCGCGTGATGACCGATGTCGATCAACTCCATTCGGTTCACATTCCACGATGGCTCGAAACACCAGGCATGGCGGCTGACAAGATCAACGCTTTCTATGACGACCCGGTCAAGGTGGCTGCCGATGAGGATGGCATGCGGGTGAGTTACTATGCCAAGTCGATCACCGCCGGCACCGGACTGGAATGGCGCGCAAGGCGCCTGCGCAACAACACCGCGCGCCAGCTGATGATCATCGGCCGCAAGGTCCGGCATCTGGGACAGCGGCGGGCGCCCGTGGCCAATATGCGATAGGGCGCGACCAGTCGCGCCCTATCGATTGCTGCTATTGATTGCCCTTGTCAGGCGAATGCATCAGGCGCCAATCAATCACTGAGGATCGGCGGAGGTGTCGATGGGGCAGTCTGGGCCGTGACGCCCGAAAGCCTGTCGCGCTTCTGCAATGTTGGTTTCTCGTATTTCTTCACTGTAAAGTGCCCTCCAAATTAGTACGGTGCCAGCAGAACCAATTCCCTGCCCCGTGTCAATTGTGTCATTACTGGTCCTTACGTCGTTTCCGCGCCATCGTAGTCAAACGATTCTTCACTGTTGCATTGCGGCACATATCGGCTCCGACAGGGCACCTCATCCCAGCGCCAATCGCGCTCTCCTTGCCTCCCCGCGCGATGTTGTAAATCGTTTCATCCAAGGTATTTTGGCCATCGGGAACAGAGGGAATAGTCATGTCCAACAGCGCCTTGCCGCTGGTTATCAGTGCGCCGGAACCACGCACGCTCGACCTGATCTTCACAGCCCGGCAGCTGGGGCGGCTCAAGGCGCAATATCGCATTGTCGAGACGACCGCTGACGGCGTCGCGAAACTGCCGGCCGACGTGCTGGCCGAGGCGCGCTATATCATCGGCCAGCCGCCCATATCGCCCGAAACGCTCGACCGGATGAAGGCGCTGCGCTGCGTCTTCAATGTCGAGACCAACCTCATCAACAACATGCCCTACGAGACCTTGTTCGCGCGCGGCATCCATGTCGTCACCACCGGCCTGGTGTTCGCCGAGCCGGTCGCGGAGCTTGGCCTTGCCATGGCGCTCAACCTCGCCCGCGACATCGTCGATGCCGATCTCGCCTTCCGCCAGGGACAGGAACTGTGGGGCGGCGACGGCAACCACACGGCGCGGCTCTTGTCCGGCGCCGATGTCGGCATCATCGGCTTCGGCGATCTCGGCCGGGCGCTCAACCGGCTGCTGTCGGGTTTCCGCACCCGCACCAAAGTCTTCGATCCCTGGCTGCCGCCATCGATCCTCATCGACAATGGCGTCGAACCGGCCTCTCTCGACGAGGTGCTGTCGACCAGCGACTTCATCTTCGTCGTTGCGTCGGTGACCAGCGAGAACCAGGGTTTTCTCGGTGCCGAGGCCTTTGCCGGCATGCGCAAGGGCGCCGCCTTCATCCTGCTCAGCCGCGCCGGCGTGGTCGACTTCCCGGCGCTGATGGCGGCGGTGAAGAGCGGCCACATCGTCGCCGCCAGCGACGTTTTCCCCGAAGAACCGCTGGCGCGGGACCATCCGGTGCGCACCCTGCCCGGCTTCCTGCGCTCGGCTCACCGTGCCGGCGCGCTCGACATCGCCTTCAAGCGCATGGGCGATATGGTGCTGGAGGACATGGACCTGATCGACCGCGGCCTGCCGCCGCTGCGCTCCAAGCGCGCCGAGCGCGAGACGGTTTCGCGCATGCGTTCCAAGCCGGCCGACAGGAATTGAAGCGTGGATTTTCGTCCCGGTCGGCCGACCCTCGACAAGGTCGGCTTGACAAGAGCGCGGCCGGCGACGACGCTCCCGCAATCGAATTTTGTGCAGGGAAGCCATGAACATGAAGAAGATCTATGAAAAACCGATGCTGCTCAAACGGCAGAAACTCTCTGCCGTGACGGCGCAGCAAGCCGCTTCAGGAGTGACAGGTCCGACAGGGCCGACAGGCTAACGCCTCGCGGCGTCCAATAAAGGCAGCATTGGACGCGCCTGCGGGTCGGCGGCGAAACGACAGTCGCTCGCAACTTCAGTGTTCATGGCTGCTCTTCGCTCTGCGGGCAACCGCTTCCATAAAAGAGCGCGCGGCAGCGTCACAAGCCGTTCTGGACGGTCCGTTCGCGGACAGCACGACCTCCGCGGCCTTCCGCGACATGCCGTATTTCCGGGCGAAGATCGCAGCGTCGTAAGGTTCGTTTTTGGCTGCCGGTGTCGCGGACGTGATCCTGGCCTTGGTCATTGGCGGGTCCGCCTGAAACTTTCGAGCAACTCGCCTTCATTGCGGCAGCCATTCTGAAACAGCGAAAACACTGTGGCTGCCAGCCGCTGTACGTCCGACTCCCCCGACACGCGGTCAAGTTTGCGCTCCAGGCAGACCCGATCGAAGACGCGCTGGCACAGCTGCAGATCGGAAGGATGGAAACCGGGATTGCGCTTATGAAGGCTCGGCATAAGAAGCCCCTTTCGGAGCAGCGACCACTTCCTTGACGCTGTCGGTCAAAAAATGAAATCGGACTGAGCAAGAGTCAACATCGGCCTCATCACAGTAAGTATCGTACAATTCTCCCGCCGGTCTGCCGAACGGTTCTCAGGCCCAGCGCGACATGGCGCTTTGTCATTAGCCGGCGGATTTTATTGGCCCTCACCGTGATCCGACGCTCTCAAGATATATGTCGGTTTTGTACCAAGTGGCGCTTGGTACGTTTCCGACACTAACATTCAGGCCGATCTTTTCATATGCGAACGGGCGTTGGGGGGCGCCGTGCTTCGAATTTCACATCGCATTCATAGCTTTATTCGTTCTGCGCCCCTATACATAGGCGATCGTCCGCACGTTTTTACGGGCACGGACGGCTGGGAGATTGGATGGCTCTTGCCCTGCATTGGGCCACGCCATGTCTGATCCCAACAAAAATCATCAATACCGAAACCAACTGCTGCGACGCATGCCTGCGGATGATCTGGCGTTGCTCGAGCCGCACATGCAGCGCTGCGACTTGCCGCTACGCATGATGCTTGTGACCCCGAATATTCCGATCGAGGCCGTCTACTTCATCGAACAGGGCATCGGTTCGGTGGTCGCCAGCACGGCGAGCGGCCAAGAGGCCGAAGTGGGCTTCATCGGCTTCGAAGGCATGACGGGATACTCCCTGGTGATGGGCGACGACCGTGCGCCGCATGCCTGTTATGTACAACTCGAAGGCGAGGCGATCCGCATCGAAGCCGGCGCATTCAAGGCAGCATTGGCGGCAAGTGCGACCATGCGCATGTTCCTGCTGCGCTTCATCAACGCGCTACAAACCCAGGCCGGCTGCACCGCGCTCGTCAACGCGCGGCTGAAGCTCGAGGAGCGGCTGGCGCGATGGCTGCTCATGTGCGACGACCGCGTGCCGGGCGAACATCTCGCCATCACGCACGAATTCCTGGCCATCATGCTTGGTGTCAGGCGGCCAGGCGTCACCGTTGCCCTTCAATTGCTCGAAGGCCGCGCGCTGATCCGCTCGCGTCGGGGCGAGATCGTCATTCGTGACCGCGCCGGGCTGCTGGAACTTGCCAATGGCAGTTACGGCGAAGCCGAGGCCGAATATGCAAGGCTGATCGGCGAGATCGGCGCGCCCTGATCAGGAGCGGTCGCCGCCGGCATCCGGCTTGCCCGATGTCGCTTTGCCGGGCGGCGCCGCACCGCCTTCAAATGCGCCTCGGCCAATCGGCCCATCCCTGCCGACCGGCAAGCCGGCATGCTCCAGACTTGCAAGCTTGCACTTCGTCTGCTCGGCCGCCGCTCCGACAAGGCAGTCGATGGTGAACATGGCACCGGCGTGCTCGCTTGCCGCGACCGCCTGGCGGATCTTCGTCAATTGCGCTTGTGTGTAGTCCAGAAGCTCGACCAGGCCGGTATGATCCAAACCGCCCTCCATTGCAGGATGTCGAGAGGCCGATCTGAGGTCGCTCTTGCCACCGAAATACGCCCATTTGCGGGGCTTGCATAGCCGGACTGTCAAAATCGTACAGTCTACGCGCCACGGGATCCTCGCCCTATTGGACAAAGGTCCATCTTCGCACCCTCGCTACGTCATGCAAGTGTATATAAGCTATCGCTTGAATACTGGTCCGTACGTCTGTCGGGGAGATGTCGTGCCAATCCGCGAGAATCTCGCCGCCAATCTCAGGCGGCTGGTCCAACGCCACGCTTCCGTCAGCGCGGTGTGCCGTGAGCTTGGCATCAACCGCACCCAGTTCGAGCGCTATCTGCAAGGCAAGGCGGTTCCCAACAAAGCCACCGCCAGGCTGATCTGCGACTATTTCAAGATCGACGAGGATGAGTTGTATCGTGAGCCGGCCGCCGCGGCAGCCAAGGGCGACAGCAATGCAACGTTGCGCGAGGCACTGTACGAGAACATGGTGCGGCCGCCGTCGCCCGCCATCGCCGGAGGCACCTATTTCACCTATTTTTCGATCCCCGGCCGGCCCGATTTTTTGATGCGCTCGGTCACCTTCGTGCGGCGTGAGGCCGATCTCGTCACCTTCAGGCGGGTAACGCGCTGGGCTCCGGGCGATGGCCAGGGTGGTTCGAGAATGCCCGGCAACCATTACGGCGTGGCGATCTCGCGCCTGAACTGGATCTATTTCACAGGCATCGACCGCCGCCAGACAAGCGAGCCCTCGATCATGACCGTACAGTGGGCGCCCATCTCCGAACCAGTTCTGGTCGGCAGGGCGATCGTCCTCACCGGATCGGGGCCGGCCTTTGTGTCGGTCATCATGCGGCAGGACGTCACCAGGATCAGCATGAGGCGAGCGATGCTGATGGCCCATATCGTCAGTCTCGACGACCCCAGCGTCGATCGGCTGGTGGTCAGTCTTGCACGCGAGACCCGCTAAACTCGCTTTCTACGGGAAAAATCGGGGAAAGTTTCAAGTTTTTCGACTATATTTTTCTTCGTTTCGGGATTTTTGCGCAAAAAATGCCGGAACTTTCACCCAAACCTGTCGTTTTCCAACTGATCGTTGCTTCGACGATCCCAAGCAACAGGAGGAGTACACCATGAACATCAAGATGATCTGTTTCGGCGCGATGACGCTCTCGATGGTTGCCGGCTCCGCGCTTGCGGCAGGCGACACCGGCACGTCGGCTCTCGACGATCCGGCCAAGATGCAGCCCTTCTACACCGATAGCGGCATGAAGACGATGGTCAGCAACGACGACTTCGTTAAAGCTTGGAAGGCCCTTACGCCGGACGACCAGACCGCGATGATGAAGGCCTGCGAGGACGAGGCGAAGGACGCCACTGCGGCCAACAGCCATCCGGAATTCTGCAGCAGCGTGAAAGCGAACGGCGGCAGCAAGTAGCAATCCAGCGAACCGATGAGAAACAGCCCCTTCGCGGGGCTGTTTTGCGTCTGCCGCAGGGCGCGCGGCCAAGCCCGCCACGCAACGATCAAGCCCGGCCGGCGCGCCGGCCCATTTCCATTCCTGCTATGTTGCACTGCGACAAAATTGTTTTATGTTGCACTGCGATAAAATTGTTGCATTGCGATATCGGCCTGCCCGGCCGACGTTGCGCAGGGGCTGGGCCTTGCACGAAGGAGCCGTCGTGGCAGCATCGTTCCGGTCGGACATACAAGGATTGCGCGCGCTCGCTGTCGGCGGTGTCGTCGCCTACCATTTCGGCCTCACCGCGCTCCCCGGCGGCTTTGCCGGCGTCGACATCTTCTTCGTCATCTCGGGCTGGCTGATAACAACCCACCTCATGCAGGAGATCGGCGAGACCGGCCGGCTCGACCTTTGGCGCTTCTATGCCAGGCGCGCGCGGCGGCTTCTGCCGGCAGCTTTGTTCGTCATCCTGGTTACGCTGGCCGCCGGCTACTTCATCCTGGCGCCGCAGGAGCAGGCGCTCTATTCGCGCGGCGCCATGTTCGCCTCCGCCTATGCCATCAATCTCTGGCTGCTGCGCTGGTCGTTCGACTATTTCGCCGCCGACGCCACCAGCAATCCCTTCATCCACTTCTGGTCGTTGTCGGTGGAGGAGCAGTTCTATCTGGCCTGGCCGGCGCTGCTTCTGCTGGCCGCCTGGCTGCGGCCGGGCCGGCGAACGGCCGCAGCCGTGATCGGCGTTGCCGGCCTTGCCTCCTTCGCCGCCTGCCAGTGGCTGACCAGCGCGGCGCCGGCCTGGGCCTTCTATTTTTCGCCGCTGCGCGCCTGGGAGTTCGCCGCCGGCGGCCTTGCGACGCTGGTCCCCATGGCTTTGCTGCAGCACCGCATCTGGCTGCGGGCAGCACTTGGCTGGCTCGGCCTGGCGCTGATCGCGACCGCCTATCTCCTGTTGAGCGAAGACCTGCCCTTCCCCGGCTGGTACGCGTTGCTGCCGGTGGCGGGCACCGTTCTGGTGCTGCTGAGCGGCGTTGGCGGGCCGCAGACCAATAGACGGACCGGCTGGCAAGCCCTTGGCCCGGCTACCGCTTTGTCCCTGCCTCCCTTGCGATGGATCGGCACGCTCTCCTATTCGCTCTATCTCTGGCATTGGCCGGTCATCGTCTATGCCGGGATGCTGGCGCCGGACCTTTCCGTGCCGCAGCGCCTTGGCTGTGGCGTGCTGGCGCTCGCGCTGTCGGTGCTCACCTATCATTTGATCGAAGACCCGGCGCGGCGCGGCGCCTGGATGGCGGTGGGCGCCCGCGCCTTTCCCAGGGTCATTCCAGACGCAAAACCGCTTCGCGCTTTTCCCGGCCTTGTGCTGGTTCCCGCTCTGATGCTGACCGGCACCGGCGTGGCGGTCGCCTATGCCAACGCGCATCTGGCCACGCGCAATATCGGCCCCGAGCAGCGCGGCATCGAGCAGGCGGTCGAAAGACCTTCCATCGCGCGGGCCGTCGACAAGAACTGCCTGGCCGACTTCCAAACGGTGACGCCGAAACCCTGCATGTTCGGCCCGGCCGATGCCACCCGCACCATCGTGCTGTTCGGCGATTCGCACGCCGACCAGTGGTCGACGCCGCTGATCGAGGCGGCCAAGCGCAACGACACAAAGGTCATCACCTATCTTAAATCATCGTGCCGCGCCTCGCGGCTCTCCACCTTCAACACGGTGCTGAAGCGCGACTACACCGAATGCGACGCCTGGCGCGAGCAGGCCATATCAGAGATCATCCGCCGCAAGCCGCGCCTGGTGGTGATCTCCGAATTTTCCATCGGCAATCTGACCCGCGACCTGCCCGCCGCCGAACGCACCGCCGAAGTAGCGCGCTGGCAGGCCGGCCTGCGCTCGACCTTGCAGGCCTTCAGCCGGGCCGGTGTCGAGACGGCTGTTATCCGCGACACGCCGATTAACGCCAGCTTCGCCGGCTCCTGCGTGGCGCGCACCCTGTGGTGGCGCGAAGCCCCCTCGCCGCACTGCGATACGCCAAGGGCGGACGCCGCCAACGACAGCACCGCCGCCGCCGAGCGCGCCGTGGTGACCAGCGTACCCGACACCCGCTACATCGACCTCACCAACCAATTCTGCGGCCCGACCACCTGCCACGTCGTCATATCAGGCAAGCTGGCGTTTCGTGACAGGCACCATCTGGCGACGGGCTTTGCCGAGACACTGGCGGGGCCATTGGAGAGGGCCTTGTTTTAGAGGTTCCCTTCTCCCCGTCTATACGAGGAGAAGGTGCCGGCAGGCGGATGAGGGGCGGCGCGGCGCGGCAAATCAATGCGCCCCCGCGAACAGCTCGCGATGATGAGCCAGAAACGCCGGATGTGGCATCAACCGCGCATCCTTGGGCCAATGCAAACCCTGGGATTCCGGACGGAAGAGATTTCTCAATTCGCTCGGCACCCGGTTGTGCGCGACCAGCAGTCGATGGTTTTCGTCTATCGAAATCAGATGCCGATCGAACAGCCAATGCACGGTGGCCGATAGCGCGATGCCGTTCCGGACAACATCCGGCCCGCCGACCGCGACAGGTTTGATATGAGCGGCCTGAACCTCGGCCCTGCCGCCACCATTGATAATGCGCAAGCCGGTGACTGCGCATTTATCCTCATAAGCACGGCAGACTTCCAACCGGAAGGTGGCGTCGCGGATTTTGCGGTTCAGCAAGATCTGTTCGACCCGACGATCGACCGTCTCGGCAAAACCGGGCTGTCCGGCAAAACCAGGCTGGATCGGCCATGGAACATCCAGCGGCAGCATGTCGGGGCTGAGCCTTCTGGCGTTGGCAGGGTCAAGTGTCTCATTCAAACCAGCCAGCACGATGTTGTCGAAATCCTCACTCAGGATCGGGCGCATCGACTTGCCCTGCACGGCTTGGCCGACGTGGCTGGGGTCGAGAACCTCGCGCAACAGCGCCTCCGCGTAGCGGCCATCCTTAACGAAAGGCACCGGTGTAGGAAATTCGAGATAGTCCGTCACATGGGCATAGTAACGGTCGGATCGGTCAGGATCCGGCAAGACATCTGTTACACGCGCATAGGCGATATACGCACGACGGCCGCCATTGCGCTGCGGTTCGCGAAACAGCACCCAGTCGCCAATGGCGTTCCGGGCAGCGTCCAGATAATTGCTGCGAGCGGGGAATTGATAGCGGCGGGTGATGTCATCGTCGTAGCCAGAACCCGGCTTCACATCGAAAACGGCTTTCACGATTCTATTCCTGGGAATGCAAACGCCTAGGCTAGCGATGTTTTACGCATCGTGCGAGCCATCCGTTGCACCATCTCACCATCTCACCACCTCACCACCTCACCTCCTCATCATCATCCCGTAATGCACCGCCAGCAGATCCAGCCCCACCTTCAGCAGCTTTGTCACCACATTCCGGCCCTCGCCGGTCTGCTCGGACAGGCGCTTGAGGGAACCGTCAGCGCAGCAGACTTGTCGCACCACGGCGGCCACCTCCCAATGGCCTAGCGCTCTTGTGGCGGCGGCATAGGCCCTGCCGGCGTCGAGAACGCTGTCGGCGATGCCGCCGCCCTCGCGGCCGCCGTCGACGCGCTCGGTCCAGCGCATCGGCTTGACATCAGCCTGCTGGCTGCAGCGGAAATCCTCGCGGTAGCGCAGGCCTGCCTCGCGCTGCTGGCGCGACAGCGAGGTGATGCCGATAAGCGCATCGATGGCGCGCACCCGCACGATGCCGCCGGCGGCGGCGTGGCCGTCATTCGACACCTCGTAGACACGAGCAGCCTCCAGCGTTCCCGCCGCCAGCCGCTTGCGGCCGAAGGCGTCATCCCTGAGCGCGAAATCATGGCCGATCTGGCGGCGTATGCGCACCTGCTCGGCCTCACCCTTCGGCAATTTCGGCGCCTGCGGTTTTGCGGATTTGGTCTTTTTGCTCATGGAAGGCTCCTGGTTGGCTTGGGATGATGGAGGACGGCAAGGCGGCGATCCTTCGCGCTGTTGGGCATCTCCCCACATGGTCGGCAGGGCGGAGAGGGCCGCCGTTCGGTTGGCCTTCGTTGAACCGGAGGTCGTCGCCTCTTCGCCGCTGCGCCACCATCCTTGCCGCCCGGCATCCAGGCTGATGGAACCGGCGCGAGCTTTCGACGTTATGTCGCGTCCACGCCAAGGGGAGGTTCGCCGATGACAGCCTTCATGCCGGTTACCGTGCGCTTTTGCGACAACAAAACCATGCTGGTCAGTTCGGTGGCCGGCGCAGCCGAGGCACTGCGCCACCAATGGCCCGACAAGACAGCACCTGGTTATCTCGAGGCGACGCGGCTGGTTACGCTCGCCGTCGACGGCACCTGCTGCCAGCGCATCGCATTCGACGCCTTCACCAGGGCGGCCAAGCAACAGAACATACTGGTGGCCAGGCCCAAAAGCCGCGCCCATGACTGGCTGGACGCGGTGGCTAGTCCATGAGGATCGCCAGCCAGCCGAAAAATTGATGCAACCGCCCGCCAGCGGGGCGCGTTTAAGGATGCGGTAGACAGAGCCGCGCGCAAAGCGAAGGTGAACGCGGTGGGTACGATGAAAACCGGAGTGCCGCTCAAAGTGCGGGTGGAGGATGAGGTCGAAGAGATCGACAGCGTCAGCGAAGCCGCCGATTTTCTGCAGCGCTGGCCGCTGGAGCGACGCGGCCATGTCTACCGCAGCGCGCTTAACGCCTGCAGCGCGGCGATCGCCGCGCAGATTTCCGAAGCCGACGCCATGAAGGTGTTTACCGGCTTTGCCCGGGTGACCGGCATATTGATCGCCGAAGGCAACCCGGCGATGGCGATGGACGCAAGGAGCATGCAGAGCCGCACGCCCAAGCAGGGCCGGCAAATGCCGAAGTAAGGTTCTGGCGATTTTGCTCCGGGCTTGATTCATCTCAGATCCTCCACCTTTGTGCGGCGAGGCAGCCCCCTCACCCAGCCTCCGCTTCGCTCGGCTGACCATTTTGGGGCGAGCCACGTGTCTCGTCCGTCCTTCGGACCCCCGAGGGGAGAGGAGACTTGCACCGTCGGGTGCCCTCTCTTCTCCCCCACGGGGAGAAGGTGGCCGCGAAGCGGCCGGATGAGGCTGGCGCAGCAATGGGAGAGCGTGCTCATCCCGCCACAAATACGCGGCGCTGGAAGCGCGCCTGATGGTAGGTGCAATAGCTTTTCAGCGGCGTGGTGCGCATGCCGCAGCACAGCATGTCGGCGCCCGGCCGGCTGCCGGGCGCATCGTTTTCAGAATCCTCCTCCACCGTCAGATCCAGCGGCGCGCGGCAGCGTGAAAACAGGCAATCGATGAAGCGCATCGCCACGCCATGCGGCTGCCGGCCGATGGCCGCGCGCGGCGGCGCCGGCACCTCCAGGCGATAGGCTACGCCGTCGGCGATCAGCACGCCCGCCTCGCGCACGAACGAATGGGCGCGCCTGGGCCGGGCCACTTCACGCGCATGGATATCCTTGGCGGCAAGCACGCCATGCATCTTGCCGACGGCAGGCGTCGCATTCGCCGACATGCCATCGGCCCGCTTGCTTCCAGCGCGCTTGCCCCCGGCCTGTCTGGCTCGCGGCGGCGGCCCCTTGCCATTGGCAAAGCCGATCGCGCCCAGCATGGCGTTACGATGCACGATGCCGATGATGGCGTCGCGCGACACCGGACTGCCACGCAGCGCGGTGAACGCGACTGCAATCCTGGAGGCTGAAAGCCCGTCCTTCAGCCAGCGGCCGATCTCGTGCAATTCCGCGTCGCTATAGCTTGCCATATACCAGCTCCATCCAAAGTTCGGCCGCGCGCCGTCGGGCAGCGTCAAGGTTCGACCCGGTGGCCGGGCCGCAGTCAGGTTGTTTTTCAAGAGCCGGCTGTCAGCCGGCCAGCCTCAGCCGGATTGGGCCGATTTCCCGCCGGCAAGGTGCAAAAGCCGCGCCTCGGCCGTGTTTCTGTCCAGGGCGGAAACCGCCCTGCCCGTTAGCCTGTCCAACAGGATGACGGTGCCGTCCTCGGTGCGGATGCAGGATCGGCCAGCCGAAAAAACAGCGCCGGCGCCATGCCGGCCGAATTGGGGACCGGAGCCGCTGGGAGCGGCGGCTCCGGCCGTTCCGGTCGCCGGAAACAGGCGGACCGGACCCGAGGCTGGTGCAGTCAAGCACTGAGCCTCGGGCTTCACCCCGGCCGGGGAGGAGGACGGCCGGGGCGGAAGGGAATGGGCGGCGGTTATGACCGCCGGATGCGCCTCGCGTGAGGCCGGCGACTCGGCGCCATCAAAGCTGGACAGGTTTTGCATGACCGGATATAAGCATAACTCGAAAATATATGCAAGCCATTCTTTCATAGACGAGAGCCGCTTTCATCGCTCACATGGGCGCCATGGCAAAAACGGAACTGTCGATCAAGGTCGGGGCGGCGATCCGCAAGGCGCGCAAGCAGCGCGGCCTGGTCATGCGCCACATTGCGGAGCACAACGACACCGATGTCGCCGCCGTCGGCAACTGGGAAACCGGCCGCAATCTGCCCAAGACCGAGAACCTCCTGAAGACCGCCGCCTTCCTGCGCGTCGACCCGGTGGCGCTGGGCCAAGGGCAGGTCGTGTTTCTCGACGATGCCGGACCGGTCGCCGACGCGGAGATCGTCACCGATGCCGGTCCGCTGCCCGCCGGTTCGATGGATATCGAGGTGCTAGGCGCGGCCGTCGGCGGCGACGATGGCGATTTCACCTTCAACGGCGAGCCGGCAGGCTACGTCCAGCGCCCGCCGGGCGTGCGCAACCTGCCGAAGGTGTTCGCCCTGCACGTGCTCTCGGATTCCATGGTGCCGCGTTACGAGCCCGGCGACCTGATCTATTGCGGCGGCCGCGACGCGGTGCCCGGCGACCACGTGGTGATCGAGACCTTCCCCGAAGAAAACGAGCGCAACGGCAAGGCCTTCATCAAGAAGCTGGTCAAACGCACGGCGGGCGAGTTGGTGGTCGAGCAATACAATCCGCCGAAGACGCTGACCTTCAACCGCTACGCCATCAAACATGTCTGGCGCGTGATTTCGCTGAAGGAATTGCTGGGGTATTGAGGAGCGCTTCTTGCCTTCTCCCCTTGCGGGGGTGAAAGGCGGTCCGCACAGCGGACGAAAAGCCAATTGCTTGGCTTTTCGAGCCTTGAACGCCCTGAGCTTGCGAAGGGCCGGGTAGCGCAGGATCCACCTGCCGGGTCCCCGCTGCTTCGCAGCGCCCCGGCGTTCGCTGGCCTTTGATCGTGCCACTGGCACGATCAATTCGCTTACGCGAACCGGCCGTTCACCCTTTCGACAAGACTCAAGCCCGCCGCGCTCCCTCCAGCGGCACCTCGCGATCGCTCAGCATCTGCGCTTCGCTACGCACGCGCTGGCGCTCGTCGATGAAGGCCGCCTGGATCGTAACGGTCGCCCCCGGCAGTCCGTCGGCACGGCAGGCCGAGCAGACGATGCGGCCCGACAGAGCGGCAAGCGGCGTGTTCCTCGTCACGCCGAACCGCTTCAACTGATCGGGCCGCCACCAACGGTTGCGGCCGCAATCCGCGCACTCGACCGAGATCGAGGCGACATGCGCCATTGTTGGTTCCCTGCCCGGCAATGCCATCGCCCCTGCCTCGTCTTTGTTCCTGATTTGTTCGCATATTCCTGTGTTTTGCGCCCGGAGTCGAGTCGCAGTTTTCAAACTTTCCCAGAAGTTTTTCTTCTAAGGTAATTTGAGTTATGCTTTCACGCTGGATATGCAAATGTGAGTCGGAGCACGAACCCGCCCATTGCATCAAACCCGGGAGCGATAATGGACGCCCTTGCCGCCGATTTTGCCCGTTCCTGCGGTTACGCCGGCGACAGCCTGGCCCTGCTTGAAGCCTTCGAAGCCATCCGCCGCAACGGCATCGCCCACGCCCGTCAGGATCACGTCAGGCGCAAGGCGGTGATCGACGCGTTGAAACCGTCGGAGGCGCTGTTCCTGGCCGCGATTGGCCCGGCCCTCTCGGCGGAGGAGGCCATCGAGGACGCCGTCCGCTTCATAGCCTGCTGGCGCAACATACCGCGCTGGCGCCAGGAGCGGCGCCTGCCCGACCTGATCAGGGCCAAGCAACAGCGGCTGGTGGCGCGGTATTTTCGTCGCCATGGCCATCTTCTATGGGCGCGCGAAGCAGCGTGAGGCTGGACCAGCCATTTGCGGGTTCCATCAGCAATTTTTTCTTTCTAGACTGCGCAGGGGTGGCTGATCGTCGACGTGCATAGTTTGGAATGTTCAAGACTGCCCGCTTAAAATTTCAAACCTGGATAACGGCCGGCGCGGGAACCATCGCCGCCCTGTTCGTCGCCGGCCTGATGGGCGCGTTCGGCGCCCTGCCCCCCCACGCCCCGCCGCAATTGCCGCCCGATGCCGGCATCGATGCCGGGCGTTGGCATCTCAAGCCGGTGCGTGCATATGTCAGCCGCGCCAAGGTCTATGGCGTGCCGCTGAAACCAGGCCAGAAGGCGCTGGTGCTGGAGGTCGACCTGACCAATCGCACGGCGCAATCCGACAAGGCCTATTTCAATGTCTTCACGCCGGACGGACTCGCTCTGCTCGACGGCCTGCCGATGATCGCGCTGACCCGTGATTCGACTCTGACGCCGGAACTGCATCCCGGCATGACCGAACGCATGGCCTATGTCTGGCCGCTTGCCGGCGACGCCATCGTGCCGGCAAATCTCAGCTTCGGCATCATCGCCGAGCTCTTCAAGCCGCGCGACAACCTTTACGGGACGCCCGGCTGGTTCAATCCCACTCGGCTCGGCACCGTCACCTTGCCCGTCGTCGACCTGCCCGTGGCAGACTCACGGAAAGGCGGCTCATGAATATCCGGGCCATCGGCAATCTCCTGATCCTCGCCACCACCGTGGCGCTGAGCTACGGCATGCAGGTGTCGAAGCCGCATTATGCCGAGCTCACCGCACCGATCCCGGTCGACGGCGCCGTCCACGACACGGTGCGGGCGCGCAGCTTCGCTGTCCGCCTCGACAGAGTGGTCTTTGCCCGCACGCTGAAGAGCGACCAGTTCGGCCAGGAGAAGCTTTTGACGACCAGCGGCCTGTGGGCGGTGGTGACGACCAGTCTCACCGCCACCAGCACCTCCACCACGGTCGCCGACGGCACCTGGCAAGGCCCGACCGGCCTGCGCTACCACCAGAGCGAACGGCTGGGCTACCGCCAGGACATGCCGCCGCATTCCATTGATCCGGGGTTGGAAAGACGCGGCCTGTTCATCTTCGAGATGCCGCCCGACCAGATCCCCGGCGCCAGCCTGCTGGTCGCCGCGCGCCGGTTCGGCCCGCTCGACGCCCAGGCCCGCATCAGCCTCGACGCGGTGCCGACCGGCGCCGATGGCCAGCCAGCGGATGTCTTGCCGCAATACGATCTTGATGCGCGACTGTAGGAAGGGGCGCGCAAGCCTAACTGCCCATGACCTGGCGCAGCAATGCAATCACTTCCGCAACAGAAGGACCTTCGACAGGGGGTGGATCGGCCCGCTCACAAAATTCCCTCCAAATAAACAGCGTGAGTTCCGCGCCATCGGTGCCCGGTTCGCTTGACGCATCAGTGAACTGTTCAAGGATCGATATCGATGGTCGGACCAGAAGAGCCGTTCGACCCAGTCATAGACAGGTATCAGGTGAAAATGGAACGAATGACCCGGAGAATGGCCGTAGCGACTGATGTAGAGCCGGTTAGGCCGCAGCCGCGACGTCAATGCCTTCTGAGCTTCCGCAAGCAATGGGCCCAATTCGGCCAGAGCCGCTTGCGGCAGTTCCAAGAGGTTGTTGGTCGGCAGCTTGGAACCAAGCACCAGGTACCCGGGCAGAGCAGAGTCAGTCCGGTGGCTCAGGAGCCAGAAATCCGTCGCGGAAATCTGAAACGGTTCGGGACTCTGCAAATTTTGTTCTCCGATGCAGGGAGCTCAATCGTTTCAGAGTAACCCAGCTTGAACCCAAAGCAATTCCGCAGCGCAGTTTGCGCTCGAAACTCTCAACACTGAGCAAGACCAAGGCAAAGGCATGACCGCAGTTTCGACCGATCTCGAACCAGCCGCCGACGAAGGCCGAGAGACCGAGAAAAAATGGCGCCGGCGCGGTCTTGCCGCGCTCGCTATCCTGCTGCCGCTGACGCTGGCCGAGACCAGCTATGACAGCGTCCGTGAATGGCTGCACGGCGACGACCTCATCGCCAGGGATGTCGAGTTCGGCCAGTCCGTGCCATTCGGCGGCAGCGAGTGGCGGCTGGCCGATCTGCGCGGCGGCAAGGCCGGCCGCTTGCCCGACCACGCCTTCGCCGTCATCGCCACCTTTGCGGTAACGGTTGGCGACCCCGATCTGCAAAAACAGTGGCTGGGCTGCAAGGTGATACTGACCGACGCCGCCGGGCGCCGCTGGCTGTCCGACTTCATCTCCGGCGTCGGCCTGCCGGACGGCGTGATGAACTGCACCTCGGCGATCTTCTCCGGCGCCAAGAAGGGCGAAATCATCACCGTGGGCGAAACCTTCATCGTGCCCGAGGACGCCATCAAGACCATCCGCCCGGCTGTCGGATTGGGCAGCGAGCGGCCGTGGTTCCTGCGCTTTCAGAGGCCGCCGAAGTGAGCGTCCTTCTCCCCGTAAACGGAGAGAATTCACTTCCCCGCCCGCTTCGCCATCGAAAACGCTGTCTCCAGCACGGCGGCGAGAAAGCATATGCGCAGCGGCTCGATCAGGATGCCGGTGGAGGAATCCTGGAACGGGCTGCCGAACAGCAGCGTCACGCCATGCGAAAAAATCTGCCAGACGTCGAGCTCGTGCGGACCGATCAGCCGCGTCGTGCCCAGCCATAGCCAGGCAGCGCCCCAGTCGAGCAAGCGGTAGCCGACGACCAGCGTGCACAAAAGCACCAGACTGGAGCTGACTGTCAGCCGAACCCCGTTGGCGATCGGCAGATAGCGCGAGCGGTAACCGGCGATGAAATGCTCGACGAAATCACGCAGGAATTTCGGCAGGCCGACATAGCGCCGGCCGGCGCGCTCCAGCCGGCCGTGCACGCGCATCAGGGCGGCATCGTCGCCCACGTCATAGCCATAGATCAGCGCCGCCATCACCAGCCAGATCAGCGGCAGCAACATGAAGAAGAACAGGTTGACGGCAACCGTCGATGGCGCGATCGACTCGACCGGCACCATGGGGGCGGCCGAGGCCATCGGCACCGGGTTCGCCAGCCCGTCCACTGAGGCCTGCAGGGCCGACCAGAAATTGCGGCTCATCAGCCATTGCAGCGCCGAGTCCTTCCAGCGGCTGATCACATAGAGGCCAACGAAGATCCAGTTGGTCTCGCAGATCACCACGACGATCTGCCAGAACGAGGCGGCTTTCGTTTTCGTCTGCATGAATTTGGCCAGCCGGTGGATCAGCCAGGACACCGCCACCGAGACCAGCAGCCAGCGCGAATCGAGCACGTCGAGCACATTGGCGCTCTGGCCGAAATCGGCCTGGTCGAGCGTGGCGCGCGAATATTGGCGAACGATGTCGCCCAGAAATCCCCAGGCCGCGTAATAGGCGAAGAACGGCAGCAGCGCGATGGTGATCATCCGCACCAGCCGCGAGCCGCGCCGGTCCACAGCACCCGGCTCCTTGACGGCTTGCGCCTCGGTGGTTGCGGCCTTGTCCGCGCTGCGCTGCGCGGCCAGCACATGCGGCAGGCCGGGGCGCAACACATGGAACATCGCCACCGTCACCACCAGCTGCGCCAGCGCCACCAGCGTCAGCATCGCCAGCCCGGCGAAGTGATTGGCCAGCGCCACCTTCGCCGCGAGCTGCATGAGGAGATCGCCGACCAGCACGCCGGCCAGCACGAGTGCCACGAGTTGCGGCCAGAACCGCCGCAGCAGCGAAAAACTCAAGGTGATCGGTCTGATGATATCGGCAAACATGAGGTTCTCTCACGATGCCACCCGCCCCAGGTCTTTCTAGCAAAGCATGCTTGTTTTGCAAGAATGGGGGTCCCTAGCAAGCGCAGGTGCGAGGCACCCCCCTTGTATCTACACGAGAGAGATTTCGTGGGATTAGAGCGATTGAGCCAAGGTCCGGGCGGCCGCCCGGACCTTGGCTTGGCGAA